>CAKUCJ010000224.1 GCA_934643435.1 uncultured Collinsella sp. | reverse complement strand
CGCCGTAACCGGCCGACGCTGCGCGGGCCGCATTTGGACAATCTGACGTTCAACTTCAAGGGCGCGACCGGAAGGTCAGCGCCCTTTCGTTTCACGTCACCTTGCCTCAAATGCGACCCGCTCGCTGACTTATGCTCAACCTATGGCGCCATCTCGCTCCAAAGGTGGGTAGTCGTTGGGGACGTTCTTGTTTGACTAGTCGTTTAAGAACGTCCCCAATGACTACCAAAAAGTTGCGGTGAGATGGTTCTTGGATTGGCCTTTTTGAGGGCTAGATAGGAACTATCTCACCGCAACTGCGTTGGGGCGTATTTGATGTCTGGCTTACTTGCTCGTGAAGAGCCAGATTGCGATGATCACCAGGATCACGGCAACGATGCAGACGATGGCGCCGGTGAATTTGATGCGTGAGTCGCGGGTTCGCTCGCGTACGTCGTCCTCGGCGGCCTCGAGCTGGGCGACTTCGCGCTCGGTTTCGGCATGCTCGGCTTTATCGCGGGCCAGGGAGCCCGCAAGTGATTCGGTGATTTCGGGGTGGTCGTGTACCTCGGTCGCTTGCTCGATAATCGACTGCGCGTGTGCGGCATCTGCCTGGGCGTTGGCGATAGTCTGCTCTTGCTCGCGGCGAGCCTTGTCCTCGGCAGCGACCTTCTCGCGCAGTTCGCGCTGGCGTGTCGCGGCGGCAGTTTTTGCGGACTGCAGTTCGTCGCGCGCGGCATCGGCCTCGGTCGTTACGGCCTGATGGGCGCGCTTGGCGTCGGCGATGGGGGCCTGCGCCTGCTCGACGGCTTGCTCAGCGGCGGCGAGCGAATGCTCAAGGTCGGCGCTGATGCGCGGGACGTCTTCTTCGGCTTTGCGCAGGGCGTCAGCCGTGTCGGAGATCTGCATCGAAAGCTCGCTGGTGCGCACCGTATAGTTGGCGGGATTTGCCGAAGGATTGCGCTGCAGCTCGGCGTACTCGCGGCGCAGCGTCTCGAGCTGGGCGCGCGTGGCGTCGACGGTTTGCTGTGCGGCGGCAATGCCGGCGTCTCGCTCGGCTTGGACCTTGTCGCGGATTCGCTTGGAGTCCTCAAGGCGGCGAACGAGACGATTGCCGGTCTCGCGCGAGCTCGCTTCGCGGGCCTCCACGGCGTCGAGCGCGGCCTTCAGACGGAGCTCAGCCGCATCGTCTTCTGCCTTCATTTGTTCGAGCTGGCCCTTGAGCTCCGTCGCTTTGGCGGCGTGGGCGTCGCGGTCGATTTCGGCGGCCGCTGCGGTCTTTTGTGCCGTGGCGATGGCTTGGCGCTGGTCGGAGACGATCTGGTCGTAGCGGCCTGCGATGTCCTGACGCGTTTCGAGCTCCTCGGCCTGGTCTGCAATGCGCTGCTCAAGCTCGGCTAGATGGGCACGGGCGTCGGCGAGTGCTTTCTTGGCGGCGTTCATCTCGCGCATGGCCGACGCGCCCTGGGCGATGAAAGTGCCCACGGCGTTGGCAGTGTTCGAGACGGCAGTGCCCAAATCTCGGCTCACGGCGGGGGAGTGCGGGGCGTTCTGGCGAGTGGCGTCAGCGGCGTTCGTATCGGCAGCCTGCGGCGCGGCAATATTGCCGGTGCCGCCCTCGATCACGGAAAAGCCTGCTGCGTGCGGGTCGACCGCGTCGGCGCCAATCGTAGGGTGCTCGAGCAGCAAAAAAGAGGGCATGGTGCTGCCTTGGTCGGCAACCGGGGTCTCGCCGGGCACGAAGGTCGAGGCGGCCTCGGCGGCTTCCTCTTCCTCGGCGTCGACATCGGCATCGGCGACAGCGTCCTTCATCGCTTTGACGGCATCCATCATGGAGTCCATGACGGCGTCGAGCTCTTCTTCCGAAGACACCTCGATGGGGCCGGCTGCCTGCGGCGCGGCATCCTGTACGGGGTCGTCGTCCTGAGCGGGCGCATTGTCGTTTTGCTCGTCGACATCTTCGGCGGCAGGGGTTTCGGCTGCAGTGCTTTCGTTTAGAGCGGTGTCATCGACGCTAGTGTCATCGCAGGTAACAGCGTCAGTATCTGCGGTGACGTCTGCGGAATCATCAATATGCTGTTGAGTCTGGGGGTCCAGCTCGTCTGTCATAGGCATGTGCTCCTCATCGTTGTTCGTCACCCTATAATAAAGTTTCGCGCCGACATCCCGCGCCCCGCAGCAAAGTTTCAAAACGTGTTCGATGGCTCGTTTCGACAACAAAAACTTGGCCGCTTTATCCAGTTTGTACTTGACATTCCCTTCGCCGAACGACGTGTTGCCGTTCGCCTGCCGAGGTCTTTTATTTTCACTTGAACACGCTAAAGTTGCATCTCAGCTTTTGGCGCGTTTATTTGGATGCGCGCAGCCGGCGGGTTCGCCCGTCGCGATTTTGAAAGGACTTTGTATGGGACTTTTCACTGGTAAGACCGTGATCATCACCGGCGGCGGCAAGGCCACGCTCAAGGACGGCTCCGCTGGCTCCATCGGCTACGGCATCGATATCGCTTTTGCCAAGGAGGGCGCAAACCTCGTTATCACCGGCCGTAACGTTGCCAAGCTCGAGGCTGCCAAGGAGTCTCTCGAGGCTGAGTACGGCGTCAAGGTTCTGCCTGTTCAGGCCGATGTCTCGGTTGGTCAGGACAACGAGGCCGTCGTCCAGAACGTTATCGACCAGGCTATCGCCGAGTTCGGCCGTATCGACGCTGTCGTCAACAACGCCCAGGCCAGCGCCTCGGGTGTGACCATCGCCGATCACACCATGGACCAGTTCAACCTGGCCATTTACTCCGGTCTGTACGCCACCTATCTGTATATGCAGAAGGCCTATCCGCACCTGAAGGAGACCAAGGGTTCCGTGGTCAACTTTGCTTCGGGCGCCGGCCTGTTTGGCAACTATGGCCAGTGCAGCTACGCCGCTGCCAAGGAGGGCATCCGCGGCCTGACCCGCGTCGCCGCCAACGAGTGGGGCCCCGACGGCATCAACGTCAACATCGTGTGCCCGCTTGCCTGGACCGCCGCGCTCGAGAACTTCCAGGATGCCTACCCCGAGGCGTTCAAGGCTAACGTCCACATGCCGCCGGCGGGCCACTACGG
>CAKUCJ010000223.1 GCA_934643435.1 uncultured Collinsella sp. | reverse complement strand
CCCATCAAGTACCCGGGTATCTTCCAGCACGCCGGCGCGCAGCTGCTCAACAAGGTCGATGTTGCCCCGGCTTTCGATTTTGACATGGATAGGTATACTAAGACACTCGATGACCTCAATCCGCAAGCGCCGCGGTTTGCCGTGAGCGCGCGCAAGGGCGAGGGCATGGATGCCTGGTGCGATTGGCTCATCGGGCAGATCGAGCAAGCAAGGGCGTAAGTCGGCCGCCATACGGGCGGGCGTAGCCGCAGAGATACGAGATAGGAGCCTCTTTTGAAGCTCATCATCGCCGAGAAAAACGACGCCGCGCGTCAGATCGCCGAGCGTCTGTCCACGGGTAAGCCCAAAAAGGACAAGGTGTACAACACCGCCATCTACCGTTTTGAGTGGAAGGGCGAGGAGTGCGTGACCATTGGCCTGGCCGGTCACATCTTGGCGCCCGATTTTTGCGACAGCGTGCTGTTCGATAAAAAGCTGGGCTGGTATTCGGTGACCGAGGACGGCGAGATGCTGCCGGCCGACATGCCCGATGGCCTGGCCCGTCCGCCTTACGACACCAAGCGCAAGCCGTTTCTTGCCGACGGCATCTCCATCAAGGGCTGGAAGCTCGAGAGCCTGCCTTACCTTACCTGGGCGCCGGTCATTAAGCTGCCGGCCGAGAAGGAGCTCATTCGTTCGCTCAAGAACCTCGCTAAAAAGTCCGACAGCGTCATCATCGCCACGGACTTTGACCGCGAGGGCGAGCTGATCGGTTCGGACGCCCTCAACAAGGTGCGCGAGGTGGCGCCGGATCTGCCGGTTGCCCGCGCCCAGTATTCTTCGTTTACCAAGGCCGAGATTACGCAGGCCTTCGATAACCTTGTCTCGCTCGACCAGAACCTGGCCGACGCCGGCGAGAGCCGCCAGCATATCGACCTCATCTGGGGCGCGGTGCTCACGCGCTACCTGACGCTCGCCAAGTTTGGCGGCTTTGGCAACGTGCGCTCTGCCGGCCGCGTGCAGACGCCGACGCTCGCCCTGGTGGTCGAGCGCGAGCGCGAGCGCATGGCGTTTGTGCCCGAGGACTATTGGCAGATCCGAGGCATGGGCGCCGCGAAGGGCGCTGCCGAGGACGATCGCTTTAAGATCGCGCACAAGACGGCGCGCTTTACCGACAAGGATGCCGCCGAGACGGCGTACGGCCACGTTGACGGCGCCAGGACGGCAACCGTCGCTGCGGTGACCAAGCGCTCGCGCAAGCAGCAGCCGCCCACGCCGTTCGCGACGACCTCGCTGCAGGCTGCCGCCGCGGCCGAGGGCATCTCGCCTGCGCGTACCATGCGCATCGCCGAGTCCCTCTATATGGCCGGCCTCATCAGCTACCCGCGTGTCGACAACACCGTGTATCCCGCAACGCTCGATCTGGGCGCCGTGGTGAGCGACCTGGCAAAGATCAACCCGGCGCTGGCACCCGTGTGCAAAAAGGTGCTCGCCGGTCCCATGAAGCCCACGCGCGGCAAGGTCGAGACCACCGACCACCCGCCGATCTATCCCACGGGCGAGGGCGATCCGTCCACGCTCGACGGCGGCCAGCGCAAGCTTTACGACCTCATCGCTCGCCGCTTCCTGGCGACGCTCATGGGTCCCGCGACCATTGAGAACACCAAGCTCGAGCTCGACGTCAACGGTGAGCCGTTCGTGGCCTCGGGCGACGTGCTCGTGACCCCGGGCTTCCGCGAGGCCTACCCGTACGGCCTTAAACGCGACGAGCAGATGCCACCGCTGGAGCAGGGCGATACGGTCGACGTGTTCGACATTAAACTCGAGGCTAAGCAGACCGAGCCGCCCGCACGCTACAGCCAGGGCAAGCTCGTGCAGGAGATGGAAAAGCGCGGCCTGGGCACCAAGTCCACGCGCGCGAGCATCATCGAGCGCCTGTATGCCGTGCGCTATCTCAAAAACGATCCCGTGGAGCCGAGCCAGCTGGGTATCGCCATCATCGACGCGCTGACGCAGTTTGCCCCGCGCATCACGAGCCCCGATATGACGAGCGAGCTCGACGGCGACATGACCCGCGTGGAGCGCGGCGAGGACACCGAAGAGCATGTCGTGACGCACTCGCGCGCGCTGCTGGCCGGCGTGCTCGACGAGCTGCTCAAGCACACGCAGGAGCTGGGCGACGCCATCAGCGACGCCGTCACGGCCGATGCGCGCGTGGGCGCCTGCCCCAAGTGCGGCAAGGACCTGGTTATGAAGACGAGCGCCAAGACCCGCGGCAGCTTTATCGGCTGCATGGGCTGGCCCGACTGCGATGTGACCTATCCGGTGCCGAGCGGCGTCAAGGTGAGTTCGCTCGAGGGCGAGGCGGCCGTGTGCCCCGAGTGCGGCGCGCCGCGCATCAAGTGCCAGCCGTTCCGCCAGAAGGCCTTCGAGATCTGCGTGAACCCGACGTGTCCCACCAACTACGAGCCCGACCTTAAGGTGGGCGAGTGCAAGGTGTGCGCCGAGGCCGGACGCCATGGCGACCTGATCGCGCACAAGAGCGAGAAGAGCGGCAAGCGCTTTATCCGCTGCACCAACTACGACGACTGCGGCGTGAGCTATCCGCTGCCGGCGCGCGGCAAGCTCGAGGCAACGGGCGAGACCTGCCCCGAGTGCGGCGCTCCCATCGTGGTGGTCAACACGGCGCGCGGCCCGTGGCGCATCTGCGTCAACATGGACTGCCCGACCAAGGAGAAGAAGCCCGCCCGCGGCCGCAAGACTGCGACCAAGACGAGTACGGCCAAGAAGACCACGGCTGCAAAGAAGACCACGGCCAAGAAGACGACTGCCAAAAAGACGGCCGCCAAGAAGACGACCGCCAAGAAGGCCGCGACTAAGAAGGCCGCCGCCGACAAATAGCCGAACAGCGACGCAATACAGCAACAGGGACCGGGTGCGCGAATCCAAACGCGTACTCGGCCCCGCTCATGAGTTGCGGTGAAATAGTTCTTATTTGGGCTTGCAGGGCTCAAAAAGGGGGTGCGGACAGAAAGTTGGACCGCGAGGCGGTCCGGACTGGAGGTTCGCATGTACAGCAGGGAGAAGGTGGAAC
>CAKUCJ010000222.1 GCA_934643435.1 uncultured Collinsella sp. | reverse complement strand
GTATGAACGTTGCCGCGCCGCGCGCCAAGCGACATGGCAACAGGTCTTCAAAAGCAGACAAGATGAAAGCGTCCAAGACGAATGACGTCTTCCGCCGTTCGTCCCAAAAACGGCGCCGCTCGTTTTACAGTTCTGCCTTCGGTCGAGCCACAAGCGGCGCTGCTGTGCCAAGGCCGTATCTTAAAGCCACGAAATAAAAGCGCGCGGCAAAACAGGCTGCGCAAGGGGTGACGCCAAAGAGGCGTCAATAAGGAAAGGAGGGGAACAATGGCGGACAAGAACGCAGAAGTTGCAGTCGAAGGTAACGGCGGCATGAAGAAAACGCTCTCGCTCTGGAACTTCTTCACCATCGGTTTCGGTGCCATCATCGGTACCGGTTGGGTTCTGCAGGTCGGCGACTGGATGGTCGTGGGCGGCGGTCCCGTTCCCGCTATGATCGCATTCCTCTTGGGCGCAATCTTCCTCGTGCCCGTCGGAGCCGTTTTCGGCGAGCTCACGGCTGCTATCCCCATCTCGGGCGGCATCGTCGAGTATGTCGATCGTAGCTTTGGCCGTACGCTGAGCTACATCACCGGTTGGCTCCTGGCCCTGGGCAACGGCATCCTGTGCCCGTGGGAGGCCATCGCCATCTCGACCCTCGTGTCCGAGATGTTCGGCAGCCTGCCCGGTCTTGAGTGGCTGCGCGCCGTCAAGCTCTACACCATCCTGGGCGCCGACGTTTACCTGTTCCCGACGCTGATCGCGCTCGGCTTTGCAGTCTACGTCATCTTCCTCAACTTCCGCGGTGCCAGCTCGGCCGCCAAGCTCCAGGCCTTCCTGACCAAGGCCCTGCTCTGCGGCATGCTGCTCGCCATGGGCGTCTCGCTGTTCACCGGTTCGCCGGACAACGCCATGCCCGTGTTCTCTCAGGTCACTGGTGCTGGCGGCGGCAAGGCCGCTACCGAGGGCGCCAGCCTGTTCGCCGGCATCGTGTCGGTCCTGGTTCTGACCCCGTTCTTCTACGCCGGCTTCGACACCATTCCTCAGCAGGCTGAGGAAGCAGCCGAGGGCCTCAACTGGAACAAGTTCGGCAAGATCATCTCCCTGGCCCTGCTGGCCGCGGGCGGCTTCTACATGGTCTGCATCTACTCGTTCGGCACCATCCTCGACTGGCATGAGTTCGTTAAGAGCCCGGTTCCTGCGCTTGCCTGCCTCAAGGGCATCAACATGCTCCTGTACCTGGCCATGCTCGTCATCGCCACGCTTGGACCCATGGGCCCCATGAACTCCTTCTACGGCGCCACGAGCCGCATCATGCTCGCCATGGGCCGCAAGGGCCAGCTGCCCGAGAAGTTCGCCGAGGTCGATCCCAACTCCGGCGCTCCCAAGCTCGCCTGCGTCGTCCTGGGCGTCATCACCGTCGTCGGTCCGTTCCTGGGCAAGAACATGCTCATCCCTCTGACCAACGTGTCGGCTCTCGCCTTCATCTTCTCCTGCGGCATGGTCGCCCTCGCTTGCCTGCGCATGCGCTTCACCGAGCCCGACCTGCCTCGTCCCTACGAGGTGCCCGGCGGCAAGTTTGGCATCTGCCTCGCTATCGGCGCCTGCGCCGTCATCATCGGCCTGCTCGTGATTCCGTTCTCTCCCGCCTCCCTCAACATGGTGGAGTGGAGCATCGTGATCGGCTGGCTGGCTGTTGGCCTGGCCCTCATGGCCTTCACCAATTCCCGCAAAAAATAACGCCTAGCCGGGGCGGATCGGGTGCGCGGAACCCTCTCTTCCGCGCACCGAACCCGGCACCACTTGGGTAGTTTTGTGAGGCCTTAACCCAACGCGGCCTCGCCCGCTATATGGATCCATAAGGAGGAACCATGTCCACTAAGTATGCAATCGTTGGCGGCAAGCTCATCGACGGTACCGGTGCCGAGCCGGTCGAGAACTCCCTCGTTCTCGTCGACGACAACGGCAAGATCGAGTACGCCGGCGCCATGCAGGACCTTCCCGAGGGCGTTGAGGTTATCGACGCCGCCGGCAAGACCGTCCTTCCCGGCCTGATCGACACCCACCTGCACTTCTCGGGCAACCTGACCGACGATGACACCGACTGGGTCATGCAGCCGCTCCTCGAGAAGCAGGCCGTCGCCGTCAAGCAGGCCTATGACTGCCTCACTCACGGCCTCACCACCGTCTGCGAGATCGGCCGCTTTGGTATTCAGATTCGTGACTGCATCGACAAGGGCGTCTTCAAGGGACCGCGTGTTCTGGCCACCGGCCTTGGCTTCTGCCGCGTTGCCGGCCACGGCGACTCCCACCACTGCACCCAGGAGCTCAACAAGGAATCGCACCCCTGGGGCGACCAGGTCGACGGTCCTTGGGATCTGCGTAAGGCCGTCCGTCGTCGCCTGCGCGAGAACCCCGATGCCATCAAGATCTGGGCTACCGGTGGCGGCATCTGGCGCTGGGACTCCGGCCGCGACCAGCACTACTGCTCCGATGAGATCCAGGCCGTGATCGAAGAGGCTAAGTTGGTCGGCATCCCCGTGTGGAGCCACTGCTACAACAACCACGCTGCCGCCTACGATTCCGTCCGCTTTGGCTGCGAGCAGCTGATCCACGGCTTCGATATCGATGAGCGCACCATGGACCTCATGGCCGAACAGGGCACCTTCTTCACCCCGACGATCGCCTTCCTGCCCACCTGGTACTCCACCTATCCGCCCGTCTATGTTCCCGAGCTGCACGACAAGTACGAGGGCACCCTGGTCGAGAAGGAGCTGCAGCGCAACTACGACTGCCTGCGCGAGGCCAAGAAGCGCGGCGTCGTCATGACGATCGGCTCCGACTCCTTCTCCTTCGTCACTCCGTACGGCAACTGCTCCATCGAGGAGATGTACGAGTTCGTCGATAAGATCGGCTTCACCCCGGTCGAGACCATCACCTGCGCTACCCTCAACGGTGCCAAGATGTGCCACATCGAGGACGAGACCGGTTCCATCGAGGCCGGCAAGTGCGCCGACCTGCTGGTCGTCAACGGTGACGTCGCCGCCGACATCCACGTGCTCAACACCGACAACATGGACGTCATCATGAAGGACGGCTGGAT
>CAKUCJ010000221.1 GCA_934643435.1 uncultured Collinsella sp. | reverse complement strand
GGCTCGGGTTGTCCATGACGGCGCCATAGGCGTGGCTGAGCGTGTAGCCGAGCTCGCCGCCCTCGTGGATGGAACCGGGCGTCTCGGGCGCAAAGTGGCTCGGAATGCCGCCGGGATAGGAGAACTGGCGGAAGAACTTCTGCAGGCCAGCCTCGTCATCGGTGATGTCGGGGCGAATCTCGCGGTAGGTGCCGTCGAGCAGCGACTGGGCAGTACCGGCGGGACCGCCGTGGCCAGGACCCATCAGGAAGATGGCGTTCTGGTTGTGGTCGGCAATGAGGCGGTTGACGTGGCCGAACAGGAAGTTGATGCCGGGCGTGGTTCCCCAGTGACCGACCAGGCGGTGCTTAACGTCCGGACGACCAAAGTCACGCGTCTCGCCGGTCTTCTCGTCGACAAAGTCAGCACGCATCAGCGGGTTGGAGCGAAGGTAAATCTGGCCGACGGACAGATAGTTCGAGGCACGCCAATACAGGTCGACACCCTCGAGCTCGGAAGCCGGAACCTCGTGTCCCAGTTTTTGCCACGGCGTTCCCAGTGTTTTAGCCATTGTTTATGTCCCTTCGCTGCGCGGTCACCCTCCGATACGGCAACCTTTCATTGGGACTAGTATATTTGCTAAAACGTTTTATCATGGTGAAAAAACGTTTTATCATCGTTATCTGTTTCGCAGACAAGCAAAATCAGACCTTCACCTGCGATATCGTCTATCACAGGCGCTCCACATTCACTTTATGCGAATTGGTAAACGTGTTTAGTTGTGTTTACTAAGCTCGAGCACGCTGCCCTTGACGATGAGCGCAGGCTCCAAAACGACCTCTTCGGCACGCCTGCCACCCTTGCCGGCAAGGCGCTTGGACATGCAGCCAAAAGCGTGTTCGGCAAGCACGCCGGGGTCCTGCTCGATCGCGGTCAACGCCGGCTCAAAGAGAACGTCGGCTGCCGAGTTGTCATAGCTTACGACCGAGATATCGCCCGGAATACTCTTCCCCATCTCGTGCAGGCGTTTAAGTAGGCCCAGCGCAATGTTATCCGAGCTTGCAAAGACGGCGGTGGCGTCGGTCGCCAGCACCGCCTCCGATGCCTCGTAGGCGCTCGGAATGTAATACTCGCTCTCAAACTCCAGACGCGCGTCGATGGGCAGGCCCACTTCGCGCAGGGCGCGCTCATAGCCGGCAAGACGCTTACGACCCGTATTGGAACGGCGCGCGTTAACCAAGCAGGCAATGCGGCGGTGGCCCTGTTCGATCAGATAACGCGTGGCCATATAGCCACCCATCTCGTGATCGAACATCACCTTGTCGCACTCAAGTCCCTCAATGGCGCGGTCAACCATCACGGCCGGGATGGGCAGGTGGCTAACTTCCTCACGCAGGGCGCGGTCGTCGGAGAACTCATCGCCCACAACCAGGAACACACCATCGACGCCGCGCGTCACCAACTGACGCAGCAGCTCAAGATCGTCCTCGGCACTTCCACCCGAGCTGGTAATAAAGAGCGCATAGCCGTCCTCGCGGCAGCGTTTCTCTAGACTGCCGGCGAGCGAGGCAAAAAAGCGGCTCTCGATATTGGGCACGATAAGACCCAGGGTGCGCGATTCGCGCATGACCAGGCTGCGCGCGATCTGGTTGGGAACATAATGGTTTTGCGCAGCGACTTCCTTGATGCGCTTGCGGTTTTCTTCCGAGATACGGCAAGGTCGGTTGTTAAGGACAAGCGAGACCGACGAGGGGGAAAGCCCCACCTCCTGGGCAATCTGCTTGAGAGTAACCTTGTTGCCCATCTCGCTCCTTCCGAGTATTCGCGCAATCTCTTGAAAGTATAGCGACCGTCCTTCTACCTCGATGATAAACACTTTACCAATCCGGTAAACGGCACTTTTATCGCCGCCAGCGCAAGCCGATTGGTGCATTGGGGTCAGGTTACTTTGCACCAAATCCATCCGGGTGGGGTATATTGCATTCGATTGATGAAAACGACCACCATAAGGCGGATATTCGTATGCACGAGAATGACTTTTTTAACGAGGACCTGCTCTGCGCGCTCGCCGGTGTTGCCGGCGAGGACAACGTGCTCATGAGCGAGCCCATGCGCGAGCACACCACGTTTAAGATCGGCGGCCCGGCCGATGTCTTCGTTACGCCCGATACCGAGCAGGGCCTCGTCGCCACGCTCGACACCTGCTACCGTTGCGATCTGCCGCTCACCGTCGTGGGCAACGGTTCCGACCTGCTCGTCGGCGACAAGGGCATCCGCGGCGTCGTCGTGGCGCTGGGCGAAGGTCTCTCCAACATCACCGTCGACGGCACGCATGTCACGGCAGCAGCCGGCGCGCTGCTCTCGGATGTCGCGGCCGCGGCAGCCGAGGCTGGCCTTACCGGCATGGAGCCCATCTCGGGCATCCCCGGCTCGGTCGGCGGCGCCTGCTATATGAACGCCGGTGCCTACGGCGCCTGCATGGCCGATGTTCTGGAGTCCGTGCGCGTCTATAAGCCCGCCCGCGTGCTCGACGACGGTACCCGCGGCAGCGGCAGCATCATCGAGTTCGATGTCGATGAGCTCAACCTGGGCTATCGCAAGAGCCGCATCGCCGACGACGGCTTTATCGTACTCTCGGCAACCTTCAACCTCGCCCCGGGCAACGCCGCGATGATCAAGGCCGACATGGACGATTACCGCCAGCGCCGCGAGGACAAGCAGCCGCTCGACATGCCGAGCGCCGGCTCCACCTTCAAGCGCCCCGAGGGCTACTTTGCCGGCAAACTCATCATGGACGCCGGCCTGCGCGGCCACGCCATCGGCGGTGCACAGGTGAGCGAGAAGCACTGCGGCTTCATCGTCAACGCCGACCACGCTACCGCAGCCGACGTTGACGAACTCATCCGTCACATCCAAACAACCGTTAAAGACCAGTTCGGAGTAGACCTAGAACCCGAAGTCCACCGAGTAGGCGAATTCCTCTAACAAAGAAGGCCCCGAGCGCAAAAAGAAGGCCCCGAAAGGGGCCTTCACCATATTTATTCAGCTAACCCAGTCCGGAGCGAAGCGCACCGGACCCGAGAGGTCCGCGGCTGTCCGAAAGGTATAAGGT
>CAKUCJ010000220.1 GCA_934643435.1 uncultured Collinsella sp. | reverse complement strand
CCTCTACACGCGCATGCAGGTGCGCGAGGACGCCATGACGCTCTTTGGGTTTGCCTCCAAGGACGAGCGCACGATGTTCGACCGGCTCGTGTCCGTGTCGGGCGTTGGCCCGCGCTTGGCGCTCGCCGTACTTTCCACCTATACCGTGGGACAGCTGTATTCGCTGGTAATGGCCGAGGACGACAAAGGCATGGCCAAGGTGCCCGGCGTGGGCAAAAAGACGGCACAGCGCCTGATCTTGGAGCTCAAGAGCACCTTTGCCAAGGACAAGGGCTTTGTGCCGGTCGATGTCATACCCGGGCAGGTTGCGATGCTCGTGCCCGCCGCCGCTCCCTCGGCCATCGACGATGCCCGTGCGGCGCTCCTTTCCATGGGCTTTAGCCCGCAGGAGACCGATGTCGCCCTGAGCGGGTATGATGGGCAGGATATGCGTGTCGAGGATCTGCTCGGCGCGGCGCTTAAGCGACTCGGAATGGATGCGTGATGTGGGAAGCCGATGACTCTCAGGACCTGTGGGCGACGCCCGGCAACTCGCCGGCGGCATCCATGGCGCACGGCGAGCGCATGGTGGGCTCGGAGCTGACGCCCGAGGACCTCGATGTCGACCGCACCTTGCGCCCCCAGCGCTTGGACGACTATTGCGGCCAGGAGCATATCAAGCAGAGCCTGCGCGTGCTCATCGAGGCGGCGCAGAGCCGTGGCGAGACGCTCGATCACGTGATCTTCTCGGGCCCTCCGGGCTTGGGCAAGACCACGCTGGCTACGGTTATCGCCAACGAGCTGGGCGCTCAGATTAAGACGACGAGTGGCCCGGCCATCGCGCGCACCGGCGACCTGGCGGCCATCCTTACCAACCTGCAACCGGGCGACGTGCTGTTTATCGACGAGATCCACCGCCTCAACCGCTCGGTCGAGGAGGTCCTGTATCCCGCGATGGAGGACTTTGCACTCGATATCGTGATCGGCAAAGGCCCAGCGGCGCGTTCGATTCGCCTGGATATCCCCAAGTTCACGCTGGTGGCGGCAACGACTCGCTCGGGCATGCTCACGGGTCCGCTGCGCGATCGCTTCGGCATCTCGTATCGCTTGGATTACTACGCCGTCGAGGAGCTCGCCCAGATCGTGACGCGCTCGGCGACCATCCTAGGCGTGACGATTGACCATCCGAGTGCGCTCGAGATTGGCTCGCGTTCGCGTGGCACGCCGCGTCTTGCCAACCGTCTGCTCAAGCGCGTGCGCGACTATGCGCAGGTGCGCGGCAACGGCCCCATCGAGCTCGACATTTGCCGCCAGGCGCTCGAGTTCTTCGAGATCGACGAGCTTGGTCTGGACTGGATGGACATTCGCATTTTGGAGACGCTTGCCAAGACGTTCTCCGGCCGTGCCGTGGGCCTGACCACGCTTGCCAGCGCGGTGGGCGAGGACCCGGGCACGCTCGAGGATGTCTACGAGCCCTATCTGCTGCAGTGCGGATTGATGATTCGCACGCCGCAGGGTCGTCAGGCAACCCTTCGCACCTTTGAGCATTTGGGAATCGAGCCGACCCCGTAGGGGCCTTTGCGCCGGCGCGTCTGTAGGCTATCGCTGGGCATCGGGTAAACATATCGCCGTTTGCCGGTTGCGGGTGTTTTACTATTGCGCGTGCGTGCTATGCTGGATTGGTCTTTTTCTCATCCGGTAACGAAAGGACCGCCCATGCCTACTGACATCGAAATCGCACGTTCTGTTACGCCGCTGCCTATTACCGAGGTGGCCAAGAACGCCGGCGTCGACGTTAAGCATCTGATTCCGTACGGCTTTGACAAGGCAAAGGTCGACTATTCCCTGCTCAACGAGCCAACTGATCACCAGGCCAAGCTTGTCCTCGTGACCGCTATCAACCCCACGCCCGCGGGCGAGGGCAAGACCACCACGACCATCGGCCTGGCCGACGGCCTACGCCGTCGCGGCGTCAAGAGTGCCGTGGCCCTGCGCGAGCCTTCGCTCGGCCCCGTCTTTGGCGTTAAGGGCGGTGCTGCCGGCGGCGGCTGGGCTCAGGTCATCCCCATGGAGGATATTAACCTGCACTTTACCGGCGACTTCCATGCCATCGGTGCTGCCAACAACCTGCTGGCCGCCATGCTCGATAACCACATCCAGCAGGGCAATCAACTCGGTATTGACGTTAAACGCATCACTTGGAAGCGCGTCGTCGATATGAACGACCGTCAGTTGCGCCACGTCATCGACGGCATTGGCGGTAAGGCCCAGGGCGTGCCGCGCGAGGACGGCTTCGATATCACCGTCGCCTCCGAGGTCATGGCAATCCTGTGTCTGTCTACGAGCATTAACGACCTCAAGGAGCGCCTGGGCGAGATCGTCGTCGGCTACAGCTTTGCCGGCGAGCCCGTCCGTGCCCGCGACCTTAAGGCCCAGGGTGCCATGGCCGCGTTGCTTAAGGACGCGCTCAAGCCCAACCTGGTGCAAACGCTCGAGGGCACGCCCGCGTTTGTTCACGGCGGTCCCTTCGCCAACATTGCCCACGGCTGCAACTCTATCATGGCCACGCGTATGGCGATGCGCTTTGGCGATGTCGCCATTACCGAGGCCGGCTTCGGTGCCGATCTGGGTGCCGAGAAGTTCCTCGACATCAAGTGCCGCATGACGGGCGTTCGCCCCAGCGCCGTCGTGGTCGTCGCGACCGCTCGTGCGCTGAAGTACAACGGTGGCGTCGCCAAGGCCGACCTCAACGAGGAGAACCTCGAGGCACTCAAGGCCGGCATGCCCAACCTGCTGCGTCACGTCGACAACATCCAGAACGTTTATGGTCTGCCCTGCGTAGTCGCCATCAACCGCTTCCCGACGGACACCGAGGCCGAGCTTGCGCTCATCGAGTCCGAGTGCCAGAAGCTCGGCGTCAACGTTAAGCTTTCCGAGGTCTGGGCCAAGGGCGGCGAGGGCGCGCTCGAGCTTGCCGATGAGGTTATGCGTCTGATTGAGCAGCCGAGCGAGCTCAAGTTTGCCTATGAGGACGGCGCCGATGTGGCCGACGCTCTTGAGGCCATTGCCACCAAGGTCTACCGCGCCGACGGCGTTGACTTTACGCCGGCCGCCAAGCGCC
>CAKUCJ010000219.1 GCA_934643435.1 uncultured Collinsella sp. | reverse complement strand
CGCGAAATCGAGTACTCAAATGCGGTACCGCTGTCCAAAAAGCCAATCTGGTTGAGCTCGAGCAGGGGAGAGCCGGGTTTGGTATCCAGGCGCTCAGCCTCTTCTTCAGTTGCCGCGACAGCGCGAATGGTGCGGTGGAAACTCGAGATCTTGAGTCCGCACTGCTCGCGGATGAAGCTGTAGACCGAACCATACAGGTCCTTCTTTTTTAGGCCCGGGATGAGCTCGAGCGGCATATAGGTGTACTCGATAACGATAGGCTTCTCGTCGACCTGGCGCACGCGCACGATGTGGTACGCAAAGTCATCCTCGGCAATGCCCAGTTGGGTCGCAACCTCTGCCGGCGGATTGACGATCGAGAAATCGTAGACCACCGAGGTCACTTTCTCCCCGCGATGCTCGTACGAAAAGCCTTGGGCACGGTCGTTCTTGCCTTGGAAAAACACCTGGCCGGGAAGCCCCGCCGTGTCCTTGACGTAGGTGCCCGATCCGCGCCGGCTGGTAATAAGGCCTTCCTCGGTGATCTGCTCAATCGCTCGTTTGACGGTGATTTTGGAAACGCTATAGAGCTCGCAGAACTCAACGACGGTGGGTAGCTTGTCGCCCGGTTTAAGAGCGCCATCCTCGATGCTTCGACGGATATCTGCAGCTATCGACTCGTATTTGGGAATCATGGAACCTCCTTTCCGGCTTGATTGAGTACAAAAGAAAGTATAGTCAACACCTAAGCATCCCTATTGCGTTTTTGAAAAGTTCGAGAAAGGTTTAATTAAAAAACGCTTCTCTTTAAAAACTAGAGCGCTCTAAATGAATATGCATTCGAATAATGTGGTATTGAGCAAATTGATCGACTCGAGGATGGGGTTGAGCCGTTTTACCGCCCAACGAGCCAAATTCCATGCCCTGCGTTTTCACAGGTAAAACCTGCCAAAACAAACCTGTCCCTTTTTGGCAGGTTTTTGCCTTGGGAGCGGTACCATACAGGCAATGTTTAAACGAGAAAGGTGGGCTCCCATGGAACCTAAGCAGTACTACATCGGCATTGACGTCGGCGGCACTTCGGTTAAGGAGGGCCTGTTCGACGAGGATGGCAACCTGCTTGCCAAGGCCAGCGTGCCCACGCCTCCCATCGTTGACGCTGCAGGCTTTGCCGCGGTGACCGAGGCCATCGACCAGGTGGTCGCCAAGGCCCAGATTCCACGCGCCTTTGTGGCGGGTATCGGCCTGGCCGTTCCGTGCCCCATCCCTGCCTCGGGCGATGCCAAGGTCAAGGCCAACATTGCCATCAACCTGCCCGAGCTGAGGATTGCCATCCAGGAGCACTGCCCCGATGCGGTCGTGAAGTACGAGAACGACGCCAACGCCGCAGCTATGGGCGAGGCCTGGCTCGGCTCTGCCAAGGGCGTGCAGAACGTCGTGATGGTCACCATCGGCACTGGTGTGGGCGGTGGCGTCATCATCAACGGCGACGTGGTGTCGGGCGTTGTGGGTGCCGGTGGCGAGATCGGTCACATGTGCCTGAATCCCGATGAGGAGCGTACCTGCGGCTGCGGTGGCCATGGCCACCTGGAGCAGTATTCCAGCGCGACCGGCGTGGTGAGCAACTATCTGGCCGAGTGCAAGACTGCAGGTGTCGAGCCCATCGAGCTCACCGGTCCCTCCGATTCCAAGGACGTGTTCCAGGCCTGCCGCGAGGGCGATAAGCTCGCGCTGGCTGCGGCCGATACCATGGCCGACTACCTCGGCCGCGCCCTGGCGCTCATCGCCAACGTGGTCGATCCCGAGATGTTCCTGATCGGCGGCGGTGCCTCCGCCTCGGCCGACGTCTACCTCGACGCCGTGCGCGAGCACTTTAAGCAGTACGCGCTTTCCGCCTCGCGCGAGACGCCCATCGAGGTCGCCTCGCTCGGCAACGACGCCGGCATCATCGGCGCCGCCTACGTAGCCCTGCGCGCCGCCGGCAAATAGCTGGTGCAAGGGGGTCAGGTTTCTTGGTGCAAGGGGGTCAGGTTACTTTGCACCAACATGGTGCAAAGGTGACAGGCTTGGCCCCCAGGCTTGCCCCAAATTGCGCCGCGGCCCTTCTGTCTGCGAAGGCTTGGCGCCAGCGTGCTACCATAGCTACGTCCAAGTACACATATCAAGTGGAGGATATCCATGGCAAACGTTCTTGTCTTTGGTCACCAGAACCCCGATAACGACGCCATCATGAGCGCCGTCGTCCTGTCTCAGCTGCTCAACCAGGTTGAGTATGCCGGCAACACCTACGAGGCCTGCGCCCTTGGCCAGCTTCCGGCCGAGTCCGCCAAGCTGCTCGCCGATGCCGGCATTGCCGAGCCCCGCGTGATCGAGTCCGTCGATGCCGGTCAGCTCGTCGTCCTCACCGACCACAACGAGTCCGCCCAGTCCGTCGCCGGCCTTAAGGACGCCACGGTCTTTGGCGTTGTCGACCATCACCGCATCGGCGACTTCGAGACCGCCGGCCCGCTGCACTACATCTGCCTGCCTTGGGGCTCCAGCTGCACCATCGTCACCAAGCTCGCCGGCGTGCTCGGCGTTGAGCTTTCCGACGTCCAGGCCAAGCTGCTGCTCTCGGCCATGATGACCGACACGCTCATGCTCAAGAGCCCCACCACCACCGATGTCGACCGCGCCGTGGCCGCCAAGCTCGGCGAGCAGGTGGGCGTCGACCCGGTCAAGTTTGGCATGGAGGTCTTCCTCACCCGTCCGTCCGGCTCCTTCACCGCTGCCGAGATGGTCGGCAACGACATCAAGATGTTCGAGCCCGCCGGCAAGAAGCTGCTCATCGGCCAGTATGAGACCGTCGACAAGACCCGTGCGCTCGGCATGATCGACGAGATCCGCGAGGCCATGCGCGCCTATGCCGCCGAGAAGGGTGCCGACGGCATCGTCCTGTGCATCACCGACATCATGGAGGAGGGCTCGCAGGTCCTGCTCGAGGGTGAGACCGAGGCCGCTCAGAAGGGTCTGGGCATTGCCGACGAGCACGACGGCGTTTGGATGCCGGGCGTTCTCTCCCGCAAGAAGCAGGTCGCTGCCCCCATCATGGCCGCCTGCTAGGTTCTTTTGACCTAACACCGACGACCGGATCGCGGACG
>CAKUCJ010000218.1 GCA_934643435.1 uncultured Collinsella sp. | reverse complement strand
AAGCTGCCGTACTTCTTTTTGCGCTCGAGCTTGATCACCTTATCGCTGCCGTTGTAGATGCGCACGCGATACTTCTTGCGCATGAGGATGCCTGCGTCTTTTTCCTCGTAGGCCGAGTTGCAGTAGTCATCGAAGTACAGGCTGCGAATGGTGTAGCCGCCCGCCTGCGCATGTTTGTCCAGCTTAAACACCGGCGCCATGCGGCAGGCCAGCGCGGCATGCTCGCCCTCGTTGATGAGAAACTTGAGCTCATGGCGGTAGCGCTCCTGCGTGGTGCGCACGGGAGGCGCCACCAAACGCTCGAGCAGCGCACTAGCCCTCCTCATACGTATCCCCCACGACCTTGCCGCCGTCCTGGACATAGAAGCACAGCATGCCGTACTGCTTGCCGTCGTCGGTCACGTAGTAATCGAACGCGTCTTGCGTATAGCCGTCCGAGTTGGTGGCACGCACGCGCACAAAGTACTGGCCGGCATCCGGTGCATCGCACGTTACCTCGGGCAGCAGCACATCCTCGGCCTTAAAGACCGCGTCCTTGATGGCAAAATCGCGCGCCAGCTCCACGGTATAGCGAATATCGCGCGCCTTAAAGTCGTAGGACGCATCCCAGTTGATGCGCAGCTTACCGTTATCGATCTGCGGCATGCCAATGTAGAACGGCATGGGCTTCTTATAGCTCTCGCGGAGGCTCTTGTAGTTCTCCTCGATCTCGGACGGAATCGCCGCGGCAATCTGCTCGTATTCGTCCTTGGTGACGGGCAGATTCTCCAGATCGGGCGCGGCAAACACGAGCGACTCGGTGACCTCACGATAATGCTTGATCATCTTGGCCAAGCGCTCCTCGGTCATATACGAGCGCAGGTCCTTAACGGCAGCGTCGAGCTCACTGCGGAACGACTTACTGCGCAGCGCGCGATTGAACAGCACATTGCCCCAGTAGTTACTCACGCCACGTTCCCAGCTCGCATAGTCCGAGAACCCCTTCAGGCTCAGCTCAAGCTTACGCAGCATGCCGTCGTTATCCCAATCCAAAAAGTACCAGGTATTTGAGTTAAGCGGGCTGTACAGATAACAGTTGCGGTTCTGCGTGTCGCAATTGCCCGTCAGGAGCTGAAACGCCAGCCAGTAGACCAGGTTCTCGGTATCAAAGTAGGTCGCGAGTACGTCGTCGATCTTTTGAGACTCGTCGTTGAGCGCATCGAGCATCTCGATGAGCTTGGTGTGGTCCGAATCGCCCTTGATCTCGAGCATGCCCTCAAAGTTGGCCTGATTGTAGTCGGGGTCATCGGCAAGCTTAATGGTCTCCTCGTAGCGATGGAAATCGAAACTGTTCACCTTGTACAGGTGCCCGCTCTTATCGAGTCCATGCGCCTTAAGCGCCGTCTTGTTGAGCTGCTCTACCTGCGTAAACAGACCGTAGTCCTCAAAGGTGTCGTTGGATTTTTCGGTCTGGTCGCACACCCACAGATGCACAAACTGCGTACGCAGACCCATCATCTGGGGAATGCCACGGATAAGGTCGTAAGCCATCTTGTTGCGAAAACGCATGCCCTCGCCCATGTGCTTGTTGAGCGCAATCGCGCGCTGCTGACGCCAGGTACCCTTGCCCTTTTTGAGCTCCACTTTGTAATTCTTTTGCGTGTTGGTGCTCGACGTCTGGCCGCGCACCTGCACGGTGGCATTAGGTGCTTCCTCGCCGTAGCCCACCTCGCCGGCCACCGGGCCGTCTTCGTCGCCTGCCTGTAGCAAGCCCATGACCTGATAGCGCGTCACGCCCATGTCGGCATAGTCGTAGACCGAGTATGTATTGATCTCGGCCCAGCTATGGTCCGTATTCTCGGAGCTATTGCCGCGCGAGACCGTCAGATACATGGTCACCATGCCCGAGTCGTCGTAGACCTCGTACAACTCGTCCTTGTCGCGCAAGTGCTTGGCCCCGTCCGAGGCCTCGGCCTTTTTGGTCTTGCCCTGCTTTTTGACCTTTTTGGTCGAGGAGTCCTCCTGCGCCGAGCAGCCCGAAAGCAGCAGCGTGCCGGCAGCCGCCTCGATCAGGCGGCGACGCGATATCATCCTATCGGTCATCAGGACCTCCCCAATGGTCTTGGTATACGCGAACCACCGTGCGCTCAAACGCGCCATGCGGCTCGCCCGTTTGGCGGCGTTCCTCATAGCGTTGCTCGGCACGGTCAAGCAAGCGACCCAGCTGCGTAAAACGACCCGTCTTGTCGGTCGCCACGATGGGCTGCTGGCTCAGGATACGATACGGCAAGTTGGCGGTATAGGTGTCGAGCCGCATCAGCGCCACAACAAAAAACACCGCTGCACCCAGCAAAAAGCCAAAGCCGTAGAACTGCTGCGGCAAGAACAGCGACACGATCGTTGCCAACCCGGCCACGCCCGCGAACAGCCCCGAGGCCAGAACGGCGCCCTTGTAGTCGGTAAAGTACAGCAAGATGAGCATCACCGTATTGCCCACGGTATACAGGCCATAGCCCACGCACAGCGTGCGAAAATAACCATGCATCAGGTTGTTGAAGCCCAGCGGCAGGGCCGAGAGCACCGTGGTCTCGAGCGAGATAACCGCCGCCGTCACAAACAGCTGCTTGAGCGCGCAAAAGCGCAGCTCGCTGTTGAGCGTGGAGAGCATCTCCTCCTCGGCCACCACAATGTCGCCCACCACGCCGCCGTCGTTAAACAGGCTGTAGTAGTCGCGGTAGCGCGGATAAAAATTGACCTCGACCGACACCACAAAGTTGACGGTCGTGACCAGAATCGTCAAAAACGCGATGAGCGCCGGCACATCGTGGTAGGGCGCGCCATAAAACAAGCCCTTGACCTGCACGCCAATGGGACCGGCCCATATGATCACCAGGTGCGCAAAGAGTCCCAGGTTGGTAAACAGGCCCGTAAGCGCCAGCGGCATAAACTCGTCGAGCCATTGCAAAAAGAGCCAGGGGTTGCGGTCGCTCTGGGGAAAATACCGGTAGAGCAGCACCACGTCCCAGGCAAGCATCACGCCATAGCCCAGCGCAATCGACGCCAGCAGGCCCTCGACCGGCGGCAGCCCCAGCGCCAGCGCGGCCAGGGCACACAGGCACGCCACGCCAATGGCGGCCGCAAAGCTGCA
>CAKUCJ010000217.1 GCA_934643435.1 uncultured Collinsella sp. | reverse complement strand
CTGTTACAGATTGAGATGTTTGTGTCCGCAGCGGCCCCGTACCCAGCCGTGGTCCCATATAAACAAACCCCGTGGTAAACTTGACCGGACTGTAAATATTCCGAAAGGTACACCTCAATGTCCAAGTACATCTCCGAGCTCATGTCGCCGCAGCTTATGGGCGTCATCTATGCCTTCGTGGGCTTTATCATCGCCCTGTATGTGCTGTCGGTCGTCTATGTGTTCATTGACGCCCGCCGCCGCGGTGCCAGCGCCTACGTGGCATGGGGCATCATCGCCCTTATCCCGTTTGTGGGCCTCATCGCTTACCTGGTCCTGCGCCCGCACTCCTATGCGGCCGACCGCGAGGAGCAGGAGCTGGACATGGCCCTGCGCGAGCGCCAGCTTGCCCAGTACGGCACCTGCCCGCAGTGCGGCGCGCCCATCGAGAAGGACTTTGTGGTCTGCCCCGTGTGCGACACCCAGGTTCGCAACGTGTGCCCCAGCTGCCATCGCCCGCTCGATGCGCACTGGAAGGTCTGCCCCTACTGCCGAACTCGCATCCAGTAACGCATCCATCGCCGGGCCGGCCGCAAGCCACGGGCACCGCGCATCCCACACGCGCGCCCCGCATCCCGCCCCCACACGATGAAGCATGCGTAGAAAATCGCCCGCCGTGCCATTAAGGTGCGGCGGGCGCTTGTATACCAAGGCAACCTGCCTATAATGATGCAAGTCAAAAACGCCGAGCGCATCGCACGCACTTGCATCAGGCATCCGAGAGGAGAAAACATACCCATGAAGGCACTCTACAATGACGGTTCGGTGGCCGAGCTCCCGCAGGACGAGGTCACGCACGTCATCCGCCACTCCGCCGCGCACATCATGGCGCAGGCCATCAAGCGCCTGTACCCCCAGGCCGACTTTGCCTACGGCCCCGCGACCGACAACGGCTTCTACTACGACGTCGACCTGCCCGAGGGCGTCAAGATCAGCGAGGACGACTTCCCCGCGATCGAGGCCGAGATGAAAAAGATCGTCAAGGAGAACCTCAAGTTTTCCGTGTACGAGAAGCCCCGCGCCGAGGCCATCGCCCTTATGGAGGAGCGCGGCGAAAAGTACAAGGTCGAGCACATCGGCGACCTGGACGACGACGCCCGCATCACCTTCTACCAGCAGGGCGACTACATCGACATGTGCGTCGGCCCCCACATCTGCTACACCAAGGCGCTGAAGGCCTTTAAGCTCACCGGCGTCTCGGGCGCCTACTGGAAGGGCGACAAGGACAACAAGATGCTCACCCGCATCAACGGCGTCGCCTTTGCCACCAAGGAAGAGCTCGACGAGCACATGCACATGCTGGAGGAGGCCAAGAAGCGCGACCACCGCAAGATCGGCCGCGAGATGGACCTCTTTATGATGCGCGACGAGGCCCCCGGCTTCCCGTTCTTCCTGCCCAACGGCATGATCCTTAAGAACACGCTGCTGGACTACTGGCGCGAGATCCACCACAAGGCCGGCTACGTGGAGATCTCCACGCCGCTCATCATGAACAAGCAGCTGTGGAAGACCTCGGGCCACTGGGACCACTACAAGGACAACATGTACTCCACCGTCATCGATGACGAAGAGTACTGCATTAAGCCCATGAACTGCCCGGGCGGCGTGCTGGTGTACGCCTCCAAGCCGCACTCCTACCGCGAGCTGCCCATCCGCGCCGGCGAGATTGGCCTGGTGCACCGCCACGAGCTGCGCGGCGCCCTGCACGGCCTGTTCCGCGTGCGCTGCTTTAACCAGGACGACGCCCACCTGTTTGTGCGTCCCGACCAGCTGACCGACGAGATCGTGGGCGTGGTCAACCTCATCGACTCCGTGTACCAGAAGTTTGGCTTTAAGTACCACGTTGAGCTTTCCACCCGCCCCGAGGACTCCATGGGCTCCGACGAGGACTGGGCTCGCGCCGAGGAGGGCCTGCGCACCGCTCTGGAGCAGCTGCACATGGACTACGAGGTCAACGAGGGCGACGGCGCCTTCTACGGCCCCAAGATCGACTTCCACCTGGAGGACTCGCTCGGTCGTACCTGGCAGTGCGGTACCGTCCAGCTCGACTTCCAGATGCCGCTCAACTTTGACCTGGAGTACGTGGACGCCGACGGCACCAAGAAGCGCCCCATCATGCTGCACCGCGTGTGCTTTGGCTCCATCGAGCGCTTCATCGGTATTCTGATTGAGCACTTTGCGGGCAAGTTCCCCACCTGGCTGGCTCCCGTGCAGGTCAAGGCTCTGCCCGTGTCCGAGAAGAGCCGCGACTACGCCCACGAGGTGTGCGCCAAGCTGGAGCAGGCCGGCATTCGCGTGGTCTGCGATGACCGCGACGAGAAGATCGGCTACAAGATCCGCGAGGCCCGCAGCATCGACCGCGTGCCCTACATGCTCATCCTGGGCGAGAAGGAGGTCGAGGCCGGCAACATCTCCGTCCGCGATCGCTCCAACGAGACCGTTCCGATGAACGTTGACGAGTTTGTTGCCAAGGTGCTCGAGGAGATTAAGACCCGCGCCTAAGGCTGCGCTCAAAGGTTATAGACCGCACGCATACGCGGCTGTCCCGACTATTGGGGCAGCCGCGTTTTTATGCCAAGCATGTGGCAGGGGAGGGTTAGCTGCAGTTGCGCAACACTCACAAGATGCCGACAACCCCCGTAACCGTTTGGTAAAGCAGAAATGCCCCCGTAACAATCAAATATTGCCTCGATACAAGAAAAGCCGCTGGTAGAGCGGCTTTTTTGTTGCACAAAAATGTACAGGTTTTCGTATCTTTCGACGAAGGACATTATACGAGTTAATCCGTCTTGTTTCCCCAGATTGCGCAAATTGCGGCGCGAACGGATGCATCTCCATACCCCTCTATAAAAACCTGTACTTTTGCGACTGCGCCTAGCTGCGAGCGAGAAGCCTGTTCTGAACGCCCCTGCATCCGCGTGCGTCGCGGAGTTGGAGAAGGGGGGCGAGACATGGAACAGACGATGCGGCGCCAAGAGCAGCTGCCCGGTGCCTTTAGCGGCGCCACCATCAACAGCCAGCACGGCCGCGTCCGCTGGTATCTGGTCCACACCCCCAATGGTAAAGAGCGCGAGACCTGCGAAAAGGTCCGCCGCATTATCCCGCACGAGCTGATGCAGG
>CAKUCJ010000216.1 GCA_934643435.1 uncultured Collinsella sp. | reverse complement strand
CTGCCGGCGCTGATGCAGGCCCAGAAGGTGTCGCGCAAGGCGGCGGCCGTTGGCTTTGAGTGGGAGACGGTCCAGGACGTGTGGGACGAGGTCGCCGAGGAGCGTGCCGAGTTTGAGGCCGAGGAGCCCGGCTCGCCCGAGCGCGAGATGGAGTTTGGCGACCTGCTCTTTGCCCTGGTCAACGTCGCGCGCAAGGAGGGGATCGACGCCGAGAGCGCCCTGCGCGCCAGCACGGCAAAGTTCCGCCGCCGCTGGGCCGCCATGGAGCAGATGGCCGCCGACGCCCATGTGGATCTGGCCGAGCTTTCGACCCACGGCCTCAACGACCTGTGGGATGCCGCCAAGGCCGAGGAGTAAGACTGCGGGAACGACGGGCTGACGAGCCTCATCGTTCCCGCTAATTTTTTCGAAAAATAATTGTATCCCTCGGCTAACTTAGGGCATAATGCAAAAAGTGCGACATGGCTAACTTACGGAGGCGCACCGATGGTGCACGGTCGGCCGGTCGCTTGCATCCACTACGTTTCCAAGTGAGAGGGAGACAGCATGAGTGACATTTTGGACGTCTACGGTCGCGAGGTGCTCGACAGCCGCGGCAATCCCACCGTCGAGGTCGAGGTCGTGCTCGAGGACGGCAGCTTCGGTCGCGCGATGGTGCCTTCGGGCGCTTCGACCGGCGCCTTTGAGGCATGCGAGCTGCGCGATGGCGACAAGAGCCGCTACCTGGGCAAGGGCGTCTCGCAGGCCGTCGAGCACGTCAACAACGAGTGCGCCGATGCCGTCGTGGGCCTCGACGCCTTCGATCAGCGCGCCGTCGATGCCGCGCTGATCGCCGCGGACGGTACCCCCAACAAGACCAAACTCGGCGCCAACGCCATCCTGGGCGTGTCGCTGGCCGTCGCCCGCGCCGCTGCCGAGTCGGCGGGCCTGTCGCTGTATCAGTACCTGGGCGGCGTCAACGCCCACCTGCTGCCCACGCCCATGATGAACATCCTCAACGGCGGCGTGCATGCCGATAACAACGTCGACTTCCAGGAGTTCATGATCATGCCGGTGGGCGCCCCGAGCTTTGCCGAGGGCCTGCGCTGGTGCGCCGAGGTCTACCACACCCTTAAGGGCGTGCTGCACGAGGCCGGCCTGGGCGGCGGCGTGGGCGACGAGGGCGGCTTTGCGCCCAACCTCAAGACCAATGCCGAGCCGTTCGAGTACATTACCAAGGCCGTGGAGAAGGCCGGCTTTAAGCCCGGCGTCGACTTCATGTACGCCATGGATCCGGCGTCCACCGAGTTCTACAACGCCGAGACTGGCATGTACGAGCTCAAGGGCGAGGGCGTGGAGTACACGAGTGCCCAGATGGTCGATTACTGGGAGAAGCTCGTCGACACCTACCCCATCATCTCCATCGAGGACGGCATGGCCGAGGAGGACTGGGACGGCTGGGTCGAGCTTACCCGCCGTATTGGCAACAAGGTGCAGCTGGTGGGCGACGACCTGTTCGTCACCAACACCGAGCGCCTCAAGAAGGGCATCGAGCTGGGTGCCGCCAACGCGATCCTGGTCAAGGTCAACCAGATCGGCACGCTCACCGAGTCGCTCGAGGCCATCGAGACCGCCAAGGAGGCCGGCTACGCCTGCATCGTGAGCCACCGCTCTGGCGAGACCGAGGATTCCACGATCGCCGACCTGGTCGTGGGCGTCAACGCCGGCCAGATCAAGTCGGGCGCCCCGTGCCGCAGCGACCGTATCGCCAAGTACAACCAGCTCATCCGTATCGAGGACGAGCTCGAGGACAGCGCACGCTACGCTGGTAAGGCCGCGTTCTACAACATCCGCTAAGGCAAGTGGTGATCGCGGGGCGGGGTTGACTCGGCTCCGCTCCACTTCTGATGGCCGCCGTTAGGCGCTGGGCCGTGTGGCTCAGCGCCTTTTTTATGTCGAGCAAAGGCTGCCGAAGGCGTTGCGCGCGCTCGTGCTATAACTAAAATACTTAGCGCAAACAAACCTCAACCGCACAAGGCGCACATGGATCAGATTTACGACAACAGGTACTATTCCGCCGGTTCGCGTGAGCCGTCGTCCCATCGCGCGCGTACGGTGCAGCTCGGTGGGTCCGATTATGGTGGCGCCGCCCGTCCTGCGCATCGTGCGGCAGGTGCCTCACGCCCCAATGCTCAAATGAATACCTCGGCAGACGGTCCGGTGCGCCCCTCGCGCTCGGCGCATGCCTCGCGCCCCACGGCTCAGACGCGCGATAGGTCGAGCAGGCCGTCGAGCCGTCTTTCGGGCTCGGACTTTATGCACTACGCCAACGATAACGCGGTGGTCAAAGCGATTTACGACTTTACCCATGGACCCCAGCGCGGGCTGTTCATCGGTATCGTCGTGGCGCTGGTGCTCGTGAGCCTGTATTTTCCTGTGCGCGATCTGTACGTGGCCAAGCGCTCGAGCGACATCTTGGCCAAGCAGGTCGAGATTCGCGAGCAATACAATGACGAGCTGCAAAAAAGCGTCGACAAGCTGCTCTCGGAGGAGGGCATTAAGGATGCGGCGACCGAGGACCTGGGCCTGGTAATGCCCGGTGAGACCAAGATCGACGTGCTGGGCCTGGACGACGATTCGGACTCGTCTGACAAGAAGTCGTCGAATGCCAAGAAGGCCAGCGAAGTGGCCAAGGAGATCGAGGAAGTCGGCAAGGACGCGCCATGGTATATCCAGACGCTCGATATGCTTTTTGGGTTTAACGGCGTCGAGGGCCAGACGGTCGTGTCCAACGGCGAGTAGCGCCCGGAGGGGAGCCCGCAATGACGAATTGCAAACGATATAAGGTGGCGGCGATCGACCTGGGAACGGTGTCGTCGCGGCTGGTGTTGGCGCAGGTCGAGGCTGGGGCGATTGTGGAATCGTCCAAGCATACCGAGATTACCGACCTGGGCGAGGGCGTCGACGCGACGGGCCGCTTTTGCGAGGCGGCCGTGGAGCGCGTGCTCGCTGCGTGCCGCATATTCGTGGCCGAGGCGCGCACCTTTGGGGCTGCGTGCATCTGCACCACGTGCACGAGCGCCGCGCGCGATGCGTCCAACGCCGCGCTGCTGCTGGACGGCCTGCGCGAGCTGGGGCTCGAACCGCAGGTGATTCCGGGCGAGGTCGAGGCGCGCCTGACGTTTTTTGGTGTGGCGCACGACTTTGCCGGCGAGCGCATCATCGTCGCCGATTCGGG
>CAKUCJ010000215.1 GCA_934643435.1 uncultured Collinsella sp. | reverse complement strand
CACAGATCGTTCGACAGGCGCTCGGGCAGCATGGGAAGCACGCGATCGGCAAGATACACCGACGTCGTGCGATGGCGGGCTTCCAGATCGATATGCCCATCCCAAGCCACATAGTGCGAAACGTCGGCAATATGGACACCCAGTTTGTAGCCGCCCTCGGACGTGCGCTCCAGCGAGATGGCATCGTCAAAGTCGCGCGCGTCAACCGGGTCGACCGTAATGACAAAGCGGTCGCGCAGGTCGCGACGAAGCGGGTCCTTGAGCGCCGTGGTCACATCGAGCGAAAGCGCCTCGGCCTCGGCTAGCGCGGCCTCGGGATAGCTATCGGCATAGCCGTAGCGCGCCATCACATATTGAACGCCCAGATCGGGTGCATCATCGCCGCCAATACGGCGCTCAATCGTCACGGTGCCCGATTCCAGGCGCGTCGGGTACGTCAGGATGCGTGCGACGACCACATCGCCAGGGTGAACACCCAGACGCTCCGCCGAGGTGTCCTCCGGCAGAATGAAGAAATCGGCCTTAAGGCGAGAATCGAGCGGCTCGATCACCCCGAGCGGACCGGCGGTCTGATACGGACCCACCACGCTGATGGCGGCACGCTCGACGACGCCCTCAATCACGGCGCGGCGCTCGCCGTGCGGACTGTTCTTAATGCTCACGGCTACGGTATCGCCGTCCATGATCTCGCGCTTGCCGCGGCCCATGACCTTGTAGTCGCCGTTTTCGGTTACAACGTAGGCGCTGTGCTCATGGAGCTGCACGCGTCCGGTCAGACTCGGGCGGCGCTCGCTGCGCACCGGCCCGCGCTTATTGCGAGCCCCACGCTTATGCTTGTTATTGCGCCCCATGGCGCCTCCTCACTATCGATTGCGCGGCCCGCGATGAGCGCGCTTCATGTAAAAATATCGCGCGAGCGAGTGGCTCACGCACCAAAGAGTCTACCCAAACACTACCCAGGTACGCACCTCGCAACATGACCCCTATGCGGCGGAGGAAACAAAAACGGGCCGCCCCTGGAAAGGGACGACCCGTTGCAAGCAGCATATCCGCAACGTCTACACGCGCAGGTAGCGGCGCATGGCGATGGCAGAACCAAAGAGGCCGATGAGCACGCCGACCAGAATCAGTGCGGCGTAGGTCACCAGGTAGTACTGCATCGGCAGCGCAAACGACATCCAGCCGATGCTCTCCTGCAGGCGCGGAACCATCAGGTTGCGCAGCAGCTCCAGAACACCGATGGAAAGCAGCGAGCCCAAAACAGCCTGCAGCACGCCCTCGGTGATAAACGGCCCGCGGATGAAACCATTGCTGGCGCCCACCAGGCGCATAATCGCGATCTCACGACGACGCGCCGTAATGGACAGGCGAATCGTGTTGTTGATAAAGATGAACGCGATAAAGGTCAGCAGGCCAACGAGCACCACGGCGGCGATGCGGATGTAGTTGGTCACCTGGAACAGGCGGCTCACTTCCTCCTGGCCATACAGCACGCTCGCGTTGACGTCGCCGTCGTCCGCGATCTTCTGGAAATCGGCGTTCTTCTTGAGCTTCTTGGCCGTACTCTCGACCTGAGACGGATCGTCCATCTCAATCGCGAACGAGGCCGGCAGCGGATTCTGGCCGTCGAGCGCGCTCATGGTGGCGTCGGCATTGCCCGACATCTTGCTCGTATACTCGGCCAGCGCGTCGTCCTTATCCTTATAGGTCACGGACTTGACATTGCTCCAGGTCTTGAGCTCGGCCTCGAAGGCCTGAACGTCTGCCTGATCGGCATCGTCGCTAATAAACGCGTTGATGACAACCTGATCCTCGACGGTGCCGATCACGGAGTTCAGCATCGCGGAGCCCATAATGAACAGGCCGATGATAAACAGCGAAAGGAAGATCGTGATGACGGCGCCGAGCGAGGTGGTCCAGTTACGGAAGAAGTGGCTAATTGCCTCCTTGAAGGAGTAGCCCACGTTAGTTGGTGCCATAGTTGCCGTAACCTCCCCTCTCCTGGTCGCGGATAACGTGGCCGCCCTCGAGGGCGATCACGCGACGGTGCATGCTATCGACCATCTCGCGATCGTGCGTGGCGACGATCACGGTGGTGCCGGTGCGGTTGATGCGCTCGAGCAGCTTCATAATGCCCAGCGAAATCGCCGGGTCGAGGTTGCCCGTGGGCTCGTCGCAGATCAGCAGCGGCGGACGGTTGACCATGGCGCGGGCAACGGCAACGCGCTGCTGCTCGCCACCGGAAAGCTGGTCGGGCAGAGAGTCCATCTGATCGGCCAGGCCGACCAGGCGAAGCACCTCGGGCACCTGGCTGCGAATGACGCCCTTGGGCTTGCCGATGCACTGCAGGGCAAACGCCACGTTTTCGTAAGCGGTCTTCTGCGGCAGAAGCTTAAAGTCCTGGAACACGGCACCGATCTGACGACGCAGGAACGGAACCTTGCGGTTCTTGATCTTCATGAGGTCCTGACCGGCGACCAAGATACGGCCACTCGTCGGCTTGACGTCGCGGTTGAGCGTCGATAGCAGCGTGGTCTTGCCCGAACCGGAGTGACCGACCAAGAAGACAAACTCGCCCGGATAGATCTCGATGTTGATGTCGTCGAGTGCGGGCTTGTTGGGCTGCGCCGGGTAGATCTTGGTGACGTGCTCCATGAGGATGACGGGCTCGACACCGGCCTGCTTGGCCATCTTCTTGCGGCTGGCCTGCGGATCGATAGGCGCGAACACCGACGTAAAGTCGGGGTTGTTGAGCGCATTGTCGAGGCTTGCGACCTCGGCGGCCTGGTCGCTCTCGACCACGGGAGCCGCAGGCTGCGTAGGATCGGGGATGCCGGCAAAAAGACCGGACTGTGCAGGCTGGGGCGCCGGAGTTGCAGGAGCCATGGGATCGGGAATACCGGCCATGGCAGGCTGCGGCGCGGCAGTGCCCGTCTGGGGCTGATCCACGCGAGCGGTCACCTTCTGCACGGGCTCAAAACCCGCGGCTTCGGAAAGCTCGACATCATTGGTGGGATTGTAGGCAAAGGGATCTGACGCCGGCTGTGCCTGATCTGCCGGCTGTGCGGGGATCGGGCTAAACAGCTGATCCTCTGAATCCGGGGTGGCGAAACGAGTGCCCGCGGCGCCTGGCTGCGTCTTGGGGGCGTCATCGCCCGCACCGGAGGTACGGAAGTGGTTACCCACTGGTGCTCCTTATCGTCGTGCGTTTAAACTACATGAGCG
>CAKUCJ010000214.1 GCA_934643435.1 uncultured Collinsella sp. | reverse complement strand
CTCAACAACCTTGCCAGCCGCGCACCCGAGCGCTACGAAGCGCAGACCATTACCCTGTTCCGCCTCCTCATGAGCATGAGCAAGGCCGAGCAGCAGCGCTATATCAACGAACTCAAGGGCATCACGGTGTCGCAAAAGGCCCACGCCACGGCAGCGCCCCTCGACACGCCCTTCCCCCAGACGGCCACGGTCGCCTGCCAGGGCGTCGAGGGCGCCTATAGCCAAATCGCCGCGTGCAAGCTCTTCGATGTGCCCGATATCGCGTTTTTCGAGACCTTCGAGGGCGTCATGCGCGCCGTGCGCGACGGCTTCTGCGAGTTTGGCGTGCTGCCCATCGAAAACTCCACCGCTGGCTCGGTCAACGCCGTCTACGACCTGCTCGCACAGTTCGACTTCCACATCGTGCGCTCGCTGCGTCTCAAGATCGACCATAATCTGCTTGTAAAGCCCGGTACCAAGCTGCAGGATGTTCGTGAGGTCTATAGCCACGGTCAGGCCATCGCGCAATGCGCCGGCTTTATCGAAGCGCACGGCCTGCACGCCACCAAGTATCCCAACACAGCCATGTCGGCCGAGATGGTCGCCAACTCCGAACGCACCGACGTCGCCGCCGTCGCCTCGCGCAGTTGCGCGGCGCTCTACGGTCTGGAGGTGCTGGAGCCCAACATCCAGGACTCGGACAACAACTACACGCGCTTCGTCGTCATCAGCCGCGAGCCGCGCGTCTACCCCGGCGCCAACCGTACCTCGCTCATGATCACCACGGCCAACGAGCCGGGCGCCCTCTATCGTGTGCTCGAGCGCTTCTATGCGCTCAACATCAACCTTATCAAACTCGAGAGCCGCCCCATCCCCGGGCGCGACTTTGAGTTTATGTTCTACTTTGACCTGGACTGCCCCTTTGGCAGCAAGGCCCTCGACGACCTGCTCGATTCCATCGACGACGTGTGCGAAAGCTTCACCTACTTTGGCAGCTACACGGAGGTGCTCTAGATGACCGATACCGCCGCAACCCGCCCCTACGGCGTGCTGGGCCGCGTGCTGGGCCACAGCTACACCCCGACCATCTACAAGGAGCTCGCGGGCCTGGAGTACGTGCGTTTTGAGCGCGAGCCCGAGGACCTCGGGGCGTTTGTGACCGGCGACGAGTGGGAGGGTACCAACGTGACCATCCCCTACAAGCGCGCCGTCATGGAGTACCTAGACGAGCTGAGCCCGCTCGCCGAGCGCATGGGCAACGTCAACACCATCACGCGCCTGCCCGACGGCCGCCTGCGCGGCGACAACACCGACTACTACGGTTTCCAGTGTCTAGTCGAGGAGCTAGGCGTGGAGGTCGCCGGCAAGAAAGCCCTCGTGCTCGGGGCCACCGGCGGCGCCGGTACCACGGCGAGCATGGTGCTCGGCGACCTAGGCGCCATCGTCGTGCCCGTGGGCCGCACGAGCGAGGTCAACTACGGCAACATCGCGCAGCAATCCGACGCCGCGCTGCTCGTCAACTGCACGCCCGCCGGCATGTTCCCCCACTGCCCCGACGCACCCTGCACGCTCGAGGGGCTCGACGCACTCGAGGGCATCATCGATATCGTCTACAACCCCGCCCGCACGGGGCTCATGCTCGAGGCCGAGCGCCGCAGCATCCCCTGCATCGGCGGCCTGCTAATGCTCGTTGCCCAGGCGGCACAGGCCGTTGAGCGCTACACCGGCCAGGTCACCCCGCGCGAGCGCATCCTGGACATCACGGAGCGCCTGTCCCGCCACGAGCAGAACATCGCGCTGATCGGCATGCCGGGCTCAGGCAAAACCCGCGTGGGTGAGCAGGTCGCCCTACTCACCGGCCGCGAGCATATCGACCTGGACCGCGCCCTCGAGGAGCGCCTCGGCATGCCCTGCGCCGACTTTATTGTTGAGCGCGGCGAGCCGGCCTTTCGCGAGCAGGAGACGGCAGCCCTGGCAGACATCTCTAAACGCAGCGGCCTGGTGTTGTCCACGGGAGGCGGCGTGGTCACACGCGACGAGAATTACCCGCTGCTGCACCAGAACTGCCAGATCGTGATGCTCAACCGCAAGCTCGATGAGCTCGCCCACAAGGGCCGCCCCATCACCGCCCGCGACGGCATCGACAAGCTGGCCGAGCAGCGCATGCCCCGCTACCGCGCCTGGGCCGACTACATCATCGACTCACGCGACTGCGCCGCCAACACCGCCCGAGCCCTCCTCGACACCCTCTAACCAAAACCACCACAAAGGGGACAGGCACCTTTGTGGTGGTTTTCCCAACCGCAAAGGAAGCAACCATGAAAGCACTCGTCATCAACGGCCCCAACCTCAACATGCTCGGCATTCGCGAGCCGGGCATCTACGGCAGCGACAACTACGACCGCCTGGTCCAGATCTGCCAGGAGGCGGGCGCCGCGCAGGGCTTTGACGAGGTCGAGGTCTTCCAGTCCAACCACGAGGGCAGCATCGTCGACAAGATCCAGGAGGCCTACGGCAAGGTCGACGGTATCGTCATCAACCCGGCGGCCTATACGCACACGAGCGTGGCCATCCTAGACGCCCTCAAGGCCGTCGCCATCCCCGCCGTCGAGGTCCACATCAGCGCCGTCGAGACCCGCGAGGACTTCCGCCAGGTGAGCTACGCACGCCTAGCCTGCTTCGCCACCATCACCGGCGAAGGCATCCAAGGCTACGTCCGCGCGCTAGAGCTGCTGAAAGAGCATCTGCTACACTAATCCTTGGGACAAAGCCATCAGGTTTATTTGCCCCAAATCTTACGCATCTGTCCAATTGACATACAAAGGAGCATATCCATGTCCCAGTACGATTACCTCGTCGTCGGTGCCGGCCTTTCGGGCGCCGTCTTCGCCAACGCCGCCAAGCGTGCCGGCAAGTCGGTCCTGGTCATCGACCGCCGCGACCACATCGCCGGAAACATCTACACCGAGGACGTCGAGGGCATCCAGGTCCACCGCTACGGCGCGCACATCTTCCACACCTCCATGAAGGATGTCTGGGACTACGTCAACCGCTTCGCCGAGTTCAACAACTACGTTAACTCGCCGGTCGCCAACTTCCACGGCAACATGTACAACATGCCCTTCAACATGAACACCTTCGCCAAGATGTGGCCCGGCGTCGTCACGCCGGCGGACGCCAAGGCAAAAATCGCCGAGCAGGTGGCCGCCGAGAACATCGGCGAGCCGGCCAACCTTGAGGAGCAGGCGCTGTCCCTCGTGGGCCGCGACAT
>CAKUCJ010000213.1 GCA_934643435.1 uncultured Collinsella sp. | reverse complement strand
CGTGGCCCAACGGCCGTTGCCGTCCATGATGCACGAGATATGGTGCGGAATATTATTGAGGTCAAGGTCGGAAAAACCGACGCCCGCAGGGGCGTCGGCAAAGTACTCGACCAGTTTATGCTCGTCGTATTGCACCTTAGATCTCCATGACCTCGGCTTCTTTTTCCTTCAGAAGCTCCTCGACCTTGGCAACATACTCGTCGGTATGCTTCTGGACCTTGGCCTGCTCGCGGCGGACGTCGTCCTCGGTGAGCTCCTCGTCGCGCTCGAGCTTGTTGTTGAAGTCGCGACGGATGTTGCGGATGGAGACCTTGGCCTGCTCGGCGTACTCGCGGCACTCCTTGACGAGCTCGCGACGACGCTCCTCGGTGGGAGCCGGGAACGGCAGACGCACGACGGTGCCATCGGAGTTGGGGGTAATGCCCAGATCGGAGGCGCTGATGGCCTTGACGATGGCGTTGATGAGCGCCTTGTCCCACGGCTCGATAAGCAGCATGTGGGCCTCGGGGGTCTTAACGGCAGCGACCTGCGTGACCGGCGTGGGAACACCGTAGTAATCGACGGTGATGTCAGACAGAATGTTGGCGTTGGCGCGGCCGGTACGGACCTTGGAGAAGTTGTGCTTGAGGGACTCGAGCGACTTGTCCATATGGGCGGTGATGTTCTCTGCCATGCTTAATCCTCCTGATAGACGAGCGTGCCGACGGGCTCACCCGCGAGCGCGCGCTTGACGGTGTCCTCGCCATCGATGTTGAGGACCAAAATCGGCATACGGTTATCCTGGCACAGTGCCGTAGCCGTGGAATCCATAACCTGCAGGCCGCGGACGAGCACCTCGTGATAGGTGATCTTGTCAAAGCGGACGGCATCGGAGCACTTGACGGGATCCTTGTCGTAGATACCGTCGACCTTGGTGGCCTTGATCAGAATCTCGGCACCGATCTCGCAGGCGCGAAGGGCCGCGGCGGTGTCGGTCGTAAAGTACGGATTGCCCGATCCAGCGGCAAAGATAACAACATTGCCCTTAGACAGGTGGTTGATGGCGCGACGGCGAATATAGGGCTCGCAGATCTCGTTCATCTGGATAGCGCTCATCACGCGGCAGGGAACATCGTTGTGCTCAAAGGCATCCTGCAGGGCAAGCGCATTCATGACAGTAGCGAGCATGCCCATATAATCGGCCTGGGCGCGCTCCATACCGCCGGCAGCGCCGGCCATGCCACGGAAAATGTTGCCGCCGCCGACAACGACGCCGACCTCATGGCCAACGGCGAGCAGCTCCTTGACCTGCTTGGCAAGATGGTCGGTAACCTTGGGGTCGATACCATAGTGGCCGTCGCCCATCAGTGCTTCGCCGGAAAGCTTAAGAAGCACGCGTTTATATCGGATGTCGGACAAAGCGATCCTCCTTTAATTAGACTCTCAATATGATAGCAAAGGCTCTGATAAGAGCCATGAAAAAGCAGGCTGTGAGTAAAACCCACAGCCTGCTCATTACCAGCTACAAGAGCTTATTTACTCGCCACGGACCAGACGGTCAAAGGCAACGACGGTAATGGTGTCGCCGAGCTCCTTGGAGACCTGCTCAGCGTACTTCTTGATGGTGAGGGAGCTGTCCTTGATGAACTCCTGCTCGGTGAGCACGGACTGCTTGTAGAACTTCTCCAGACGGCCAACAGCCATCTTCTCCTGGATAGCCTCGGGCTTGCCGGACTCGGCAGCCTGAGCCATGTAGATCTGCTTCTCGTGCTCGACGGTCTCGGCCGGAACCTGATCGCGGGTAGCGCAGATCGGGGCGACAGCGGCAACCTGAAGGGCAACGTCGTGAGCAAAGGTCTTGAAGGACTCGGCCTGAGCGGTCTCGACCTTCTCGAAAGCGAACTCGACGAGGACGCCAATCTTACCACCCATGTGGATGTAAGAAGCGAGCGCGCCGTTCTCGGCCTTACGGGCAGCGAAACGAGCGATCTTCATGTTCTCGCCCATGATGTGAATCATCTCGGTGAGCTCGGAGGAAACGTTCTCCTCGCCCATCGGCTTCTCGAGCAGAGCGTCGACGTCAGCCGGCTCGGTGGTAGCGACAACCTCAGCGACCTTGGAAGCAAAGCCGGTGAACTTGGCGTTGGAGCCGACGAAGTCGGTCTCGCAGGAGAGCTCGAGCAGAGCGCCGGACTTGCCGTCCTCGGAGACGAACGCGGCGACAGCGCCCTCGTTGGTCTCACGGCCAGCCTTCTTGGCAGCCTTGGCGAGGCCGTTCTTGCGCAGAACGTCGACAGCGGCGTCCATGTCGCCGTCAGCCTCGACGAGAGCCTTCTTGCACTCCATCATCGGGGAGTCGGTCATCTCGCGGAGCTGCTTGACCATAGCGGCGGTAATCTGGGCCATTGTGGTTCCTTTCAAAGAGATGAAAAAGAATTAACTAAGACTGATTTACTCGGCCTTGGGCTCAGCGGCCATCTCGGCCTCGGAGACCTGCTCCTTGCCGGAGCCAGCGAGGCAGGCGTCAGCCATGAGCTCGCACATAAGGGTGACAGCGGAGATAGCGTCATCGTTGCAGGGGATGCCGTACTCGACCTCGTCGGGATCGGAGTTGGTGTCGATCAGAGCGACGACGGGGATGTTCAGGCGCTGGGCCTCCTTGATGGCGTTCTCCTCGCGCTTGGTGTCGATAACGAAGAGAGCCTGGGGCAGACCCTTCATGTCGCGGGCGCCACCGAGGTTGGTCTGGAGCTTGGTGAGCTCCTTGCCGAGCACAGCCTGCTCCTTCTTGGGGAGCACTGCCATGCGGCCGTCCTCGACCATGGCCTCGAGCTCCTCCATGCGGTTGATGCGGGAGCGGATGGTGACGAAGTTGGTCAGCATGCCGCCGAGCCAACGCTGGTTGATGTAGGGCATGTTGGCGCGCTCGGCGGCGTTCTTGACGGCCTCCTGAGCCTGCTTCTTGGTGCCGACGAACAGCACGTTGCCGCCCTTGGCGACGTTCTTGACGAAGGTGTAGGCCTGGTCGGCGTCGAGGATGGTCTGCTTGAGGTCGAGGATGTAGATGCCGTTACGCTCACCGAAGATGAACGGCTTCATCTTGGGGTTCCAGCGACGGGTCTGGTGACCGAAGTGGCAGCCGGCCTCGAGCAGGGTGCGGATATTAATCTTGGTAGCCATGTTAAACCTCCTGTGGTTTGCCTCCGCGCGGGGTCATCCTCCAAAACCAACCCGGACATGTGCTACCAAAGCCCGGGCACCACGGTATGAAGTAGCCG
>CAKUCJ010000212.1 GCA_934643435.1 uncultured Collinsella sp. | reverse complement strand
ATTGGTAAATAGTGGACATTTGTACCGTATTTAGGCTTGCTGTGCGATAATTTGCGCAGCAATACTTAAGGAGCCTCATATGAGTGATTTTGTCCTGACCTGTGAGTCTGGCGCCGATCGAACCCGCGAGTTCTTTGCGTCGCGCAATATCCCTGTCGTGTATTTCCATTACGAGATTGATGGCGTTGTCTATGACGATGACCTGTATCAGTCGATTTCGCCGGACGAGTTTTTTGCCAAGATCGCCGCGGGCGCCATGCCTAAGACGTCGCAGCTGGGCGTGGGCGAGTACGAGGAGTTTTGGGAGCCGTTTGTCGCCGAGGGCAAGGACGTGCTGCATCTGACGCTGTCGTCTGGCATTTCGGGCACATATGGTTCGGCCTGCGTTGCGGCGCAGATGCTTGCCGATCGCTATCCCGAGGGCGGTAAGGTGCGCGTGATCGATTCGCTGGCAGCTGCCTCGGGCTTTGGCCTGCTGGTGGAATATGCCGCCGATGTGCGCGATAGCGGGGCCACGCTGGAGGAAACGGCCGCTTGGGTCGAGGAGCACAAGCTCAACCTGCATCACTGGTTCTTCTCGACCGACCTGTCAAGTTATCTGCGCGGCGGTCGCATCTCGGCCGCGAGCGCGATCATCGGCACGGCACTCAAGATTTGCCCGCTTATGACGGTCGATTGCGAGGGCAAGCTGGCGCCGCGTGAGAAGATCCGCACCAAGAAGCGCGCGATCTCCGAGATGGCCAAGACCATGATGGCGCATGTGCAGGACGGCGCGAACTATTCGGGCAAGTGCATCATGTCGCACTCGGCGTGCCGCGAGGATGCCGAGGCGGTTGCCGCGCTGATCGAGGAGCAGATTCCGCAACTCAAGGGTAAGATTGAGATTAACAATATCGGTGCCCTGATTGGCTCGCATACCGGCCCCGGCACGGTGACGATCTTCTTTATGGGCGACAAGCGCGTGGACTAACTGGCGCGTGCGTTGGTGGCGCAATGTCCCACTACGTTGCTCTGATGCAAATAGGCCCGCCTCACGTTGTGTGGGGCGGGCCTTGCTGTTGCGGCTAGCGTTTCTTGCTGCGGAAGAAGAAGCCGTGGAGCGATGGTTTGAGGCCGCGGTTGGCGCGGCGCTCTTCAATGTGATCGTGGATCGAGGCGACACGCTCGATGACCTCGTCGGGAATCGGTACGTCGGGATTCATGTTCTCGACCTGGCTGACCTCGGCGGCGGCGACCTGGTCGATGATGGGCACATCTTCGCGCGAAATAACGGGCGTGGCGTCTTCTTTCATCTTGCGGTAGCGCTGCATCATGTCGGTCTGCAGCTGCTGCGCCGAAGGCGGCGTCCAGATGATGGCGTTGGCGCCGGCGGCGATGGTCTCGCGGATGCTCTCGGGTGTCTTGCCGCCCGGTGCGATGAGCGGCAGGTTGGGATAGTGCTCGCGCAACTCGCGCAGGACCTGCGGCGTGTTTTTACCGGCTGCGATGTTGAGGATCTTGGCTCCGGCGCGAACCTTGGCATGTGCATCGTCATCGCAGCGCACGACCGTGGCGATGACGGGGATGTCCGCCATGTTGGTGATGTGCTCGACCATCTCGGCGGTGGCGGGGGAGTTGACCACGCAGCCTGCCGCGCCCTGCATCTCGGAGACGGCCGCCATCTGAACGGAGCGCTTGCCGGTGGTGGTGCCACCGCCCACGCCCACAAAGACCGGGCACTCGGCGACAGTCAGCAACGCCTGCGTAATGGCCGGCTGCGGCGTGAAGGGGTAAACGGCAAAGACGGCATCGGCGTTGGAGTTGCGGATGACCGCGACGTCGGTGGTATAGATGAGCGACTTGATGCGACGGCCGAAGAGCGTAAAGCCGCTGGCCTCCTCGATCTCGTCGGGCATGCGAAGGGCTGCTTTGCGCAGACGCCCATCGATGGGAAGCGGCTCCATGGGGAGCAGCCCGTTGGGGGTGACGGCTACCTGTGGCTCGGTGAATTCGTCGGCGAGTTCGACCTCGGAGAAGTCGACCGAGGCGACGATGTCTTCGTGAACTTCGGCGGGCACATCGATGGGGGCTTGGTCGTTTGCCGCGGCGGGCATGTCGAAGGAGCTGGTGCCGACGAAGGCGTCGACGCGCTCGTTGAGGTCGTTGAGGGTATCCATGGAGGCTCGATTCTATGCGATAGTTGCCGGCACATGCAGCCGGAGTTGCGAGTGCTAAATCGTTTGACGAGTTGATTTTTCCCCGCCGCGCCCACCGTTAGACTGAAGGACTGGCGAACGTGAAGGAGCTGTGGTGGCGGGCGTCGAGGTGCTATCTTGAATGTCCCGTTTAAAAGAGAGGTGACGCGGTATGGAATTGACAGCAATGTTGGGCTCGATTGGCCTGTGTGTGGGCGCAATCGTGGCCGCCGCGGTCATCTACTTTGTGGTCACGGCCATTAAGGGCAAAAGGGCCGAGCGCAAGGAGCGCGAAGCGCTTAAGCAGCACCGTGACCAGCAGGACAAGCGCGCACGGAGATAGTTTGTTGAGTTTTTGGTCCGTGCGCTAGCTGCGTTTTCGGATCAGGGCGATGTAGAAGCCCTCAAAGTCGCGGCTGGGCGGAATGGTGAGCGTACCGGGCAGGCCGTTGGCGACGGCCGAGACGCGGCCGGCAGCGATGGCCTCGGTGAGGGCGTTGCACTCGACGTGTGGCTCCTCGCCGGCTTCCTGGGCGCGGCGTGCTTCACTTTTGCTCGGTGTGCCGTTAAGGGGGATAAGCTCGCAGTCCATGCGCTTGTCGAGGGCCTCTTGCAGGGCGTCCTCGTTTTCCTGCGGCAAGATCGAACAAGTGGAATAGACCAGCGTGCCACCCGGCTTGAGGGCACCCATGGCGCGGTCCAGAAGCGCTCGCTGCGAGCGGGCGCACTTGCCAAGTAGCTGCTCGGTCAGGCCGCGCAGGCTCTTCTCGTTGCCGCTGATGACTGTGCCCGTGCCGGTGCAGGGGGCGTCGAGCAGGATGCGGTCAAAGCGGAAGAACTCGTCGAGCTCGCGCGCGTCGATGCGCATGACGGGCACGTTTTTGACGCCTTGACGGTGGAGATTGGACTCGAGCTTCTCGGCGCGGGGGATGCTCATCTCGCAGGCGGTGAGGTGCACCTGTCCCTGCGTGAGAGCGGCGATCTGCGTCGTCTTGCCGCCAGGGGCTGCGCACATGTCCAGGAGGTCCTCGCCGGCCTGGGCGCCCAGGACCAACGGAGGCATCATGGACGACAGACTCTGCAGGTAGAT
>CAKUCJ010000211.1 GCA_934643435.1 uncultured Collinsella sp. | reverse complement strand
CGTGAGCGCAAACGGCGACGTGGGCTCCTCGAACAGGTAATGGCTGCCTTGCAGCGCGCCGCAGCCGGTGCACGTGCTGGCAAGCGATGCGGTCTTGGTGGTGCGCGACGTGACGGGTTTGTAGCCGCAGCGCTGGCGCAGGTAGTCGCGGATCTCGGCCGGCACGCAGCCTAGTGCGGGGACGATGGCCACGGCGTTGGCGCGGCTGGTGTCGATCGCGACGCGCCCCGCGTCGTCCATGGCGGGCGCATCGCTGGACGCGGCCTTGCCGCCCGAGCCCTCGGCCACCAAATACGGAATGCCAAAGGCCGCGACCGTCGTCTGCTCGTGGCACTTCCAGCATTCGCGCTTGCCCAGCACCAGGTAGATGTAGGGCGCGCTGGGGTCGGAGCGATCCACGCCGGGCAGCCACGCGGCAAAGGGCTCGGGGTTGACGCCATCGGGCACGTACCAGATCTTCTTGGCCCGGTCCCACTTGGCGCCCAGGGCCTTGGCCTCGTCTTTGTGCGAAAAGGGAACATCGAGCTCGGTGCGCATGGCGGCTCCTTTGTGCGGCTTGCGGTGCATGTGCTCCAAGGATACCCCAGCGGCGAGTGCCCGATGCATGCCGGCGGGATTGCCGATGTTTTCGCTGGTAGCCGAGGCTGCTTGCAAATGCGACGGTGTCGTTGGGGCATTGCTCGAAGTCGGCGAACGAGCATTTTGGCCGTCCAAGAAGTCGCAAAGCAAAATGGCGGACCTGCGCCGTCAAGCAAATGGGCAAGTAAATGGTCAGCTTTTGGTCAGTTGAGCGGCAACCTTGCTAAAAGCTTGACGGATTTCATTTAGACGTCGACGAATGAACATTTTGGGCGTGATGCGGCGAAAAACGGCTGGTCGTTTACCGAAAACGTGCAAGGGCCGCGAGTCGCCGCCGACGCGCGTGCTATCTTCGCGGCATGAGCTACTTTATCGTTTCACATAACGCAGCATTGGCGTTTTTGGCGCATCGGCCGAACCTTCGATTTGGGGATTCGGAGCCAGAGGTCGTGTCGATTGCGGGCGCCTGTGCGCTTTTGGACCAAGAGGCGCAGGAGTTTATCGATCACTACGACCTGGGGATCGAAACGTTGGATTTGCTGGTCCCGTCGCGGGCCGACCGCAGGAGCAGCAAACACGTTAAGACGCACCTGTGCACCAACGAGCTCCCCGCGGGTTCGTTTATCTCGTTGGGCCACTGGAGGCGCGACCTGGAGGCGTACGTGTGCTCTCCCGAGCTGGCGTTTTTGCAGGCCGCGCACGAAGGCGATGCGGCGGAGGCCATTTATGCCGGCTATGCCATGACATCGGACTACCGGTTGGATAACCTTGCTCCCGGCGGGGTGACCAGCAGGGATAAGGGCATGCGCGATGGAAAGCTTACGACCAAGGAGCTCATTGCGGCGTACCTTGGCCGGGCGTCAAAGGTGAGAGGCGCCGCTAAGGCCAAGGCGCTGCTTTCGTATGTGAAAGAGGGCTCACGGTCTCCAAGGGAGTCGGGGCTTTGCATGTTTATGTCGCTACCCACGCATTACGGCGGGTTTGCGCTGGGTGAGGCAGAGCTGAACAAGAAGTACTTCATCCGCGATGGATACAACGATGGGCGCAACCGCAAACTGCGTGTGTTGGAACGCACGCCCGACATTACGCTTACGGCGAAAGCCGAGGTGGGCCTGGATAAAGTAAGGGCTGGCCTACTGCCCGAAGTGCTTACCGCGCTGGTCGATTACGACAGCGACGCCATTCATGACGGAAGCGAAAAGATCCAAAAGGATGCCGAGCGCCGCAACGAACTGCAGATGCTCAATGGGGTAGCGTACTTTACGGTGACGACCGACCAGGCAAGCGACTACGAAAAGCTCGTTCGACTGTGCGAACGCATCCGGCGCAAGCTGCATCGTCGCAAGCGGCCTCTATTTAATAAGCCCATGAGCGAGGAGGCGCGTTATTTGGCTCAAGCGCGTACCGAGACAAGACGGTTTAAGCTCTGGCAAACCGTTATTGCGGCGCAGCGGCACTGGTAGGGGCAAATATCTCGAAGCGACAAGGGTTCTCTAAATCGAAGGTGAATATTTTTCCGCGAAGTGAACGACCTTATTTGGACCCCTGAAGCATCCGCACTTTTCGACGTCAAAACTGCAGGATTCCAGCAGTAAAACCGCAGGAAACACGCCGTCAAAAGTGTCGATGTTTCGGGGGTCCGTTTTAGCTCATTCACTTCGCGGAAAAGTATTCACCCTCAATCTGTGATGGTTTGTCCGGATGCGGCTGCGGGGCCCAATCGAGCATGATCGGGGTGATCGCTGGGGTTGTTTGGGCGGTTTTGGGCTTGGTGGGATGATGGTTGGAGCCTTAGAGACGACCTTGGGGCCTGCCGGGGTGATTGTCGGCGATGTCGAAGTGGCATCGGCCTCGGTCGGGATGACTGTCAGCGATATTGAGGCGGTTTTGGGCTTGGGTGGGGTGATTGTCGGCGTTGTTGAAGCGGCTTTGTGTGTTGTGGCGCTCTCTTGACTTGCCGGCGTAAAACAAAACAGCTCAGAGGCGAAGCCTCTGAGCTGCGAACATTTGGTGGGCGTTACAAGATTTGAACTTGTGACCTCTTCCGTGTCAGGGAAGCGCTCTCCCCCTGAGCTAAACGCCCGATCAAGGGTGCGCGAGTGCGCAGGGAATAATATAACGGAGCTCCCACCCAGTGGCAAGAACTATTTTTAAAATCCGGCGATTTGCAGCCCCATCAGAGCCCGATGCAGCGCGAACAGCACGCGAAAAGTCCCGTTTGTACCCCCGATGAGCTGCACGTTCGCGTAAAATAAGTCCATTATGGGCAAATCGTGCCCAGGCAGTTTACAACGCGGCAAATGGGGGAGGGGCATGTCGGACGCGCGCTTGCTGCGAAAACAGTTCAATCGCATGCTCGCCACGTTACTGGTGGCCCTTGCTGCTGCTGGAGCCGTAACGTACGCCTGGTACATTTACAACGCCAACCGCCACATCACCGACGTCAAGATGGCGGCGGGCACCGGCGTGACCTTCCTCATCTCTAACGAATACGACGGTGAGTACAAAACCAACGCTGGCCTGAGCTTCGCGGGCCTGCTCGATCCCGTCTCGACCGACAATGTGCTCAACGGATTCCAAAAGGTGACGGGCTTTACCGGCGGAACCACGCAGGACTCGCTCTTTGCCAACATGTTTGGTGCCGCCGAGCATTCCGACTATTACAAGACCTCCCTGTATCTGGCCACCAACTCGGCCGCGACCGACG
>CAKUCJ010000210.1 GCA_934643435.1 uncultured Collinsella sp. | reverse complement strand
AGCCGCAGACCGTGGGCGGCAGCACCATAGGGATGGTAAAGACCGAATCGAGCAGGCCCTTCACGCGGCTCGTGGTGCCCATGGTCTTCCATGCGGCAAACAGGCCCAGCGCGAACGCGATCACCAAGGCGAGACCGCTCGTCTTGATGGACACCCAAAACGGCCGGTAGTCGATACTGCCCAAAAAGGAGACCAGAGAGGTCAAGGGCTCCTGCTCATCCTGCATCACGACAGACGATGCTTCTACGATTTGAGCACTATCAAGCCAACGCGCGCCGCCCTTGGCATCACCCGAGGCTGATGCAATCACCACATAGCGGTCTCCATCCGCACCGCGCTCGTCAAAGCCATAGGTATACCCGCCGGCATCAAACGTTGTTTCCGCCGTGACATACCAAGGAAGATCCACGTCCCCTAGCTGCGCACCTCCCATGCAGTTTGCGCTGTCGAGCTTACAGACGAGGGCCTTGAGACCCGATACGCACTCGTTATCTTGCGGATCCAATCCATACTTCTCGACCGCCTTGGGCGATATCCACACCACAATGCGATCGGCAGCAGGCGCCACTACAAAGTCCACGTCCTCGTCAACGGGAAACCGGTAGCCCTCAGGCTGGCCCTCCATGGCACGAGCGGTCCCCTTGGCCAATCGCTCAAAACCCTCGATCCCATAGGAAAGCCCATGAGCGGTCGCAGCAACCTGGCCCCCGTCCTCAGCGTCCCCAGCAAACGCAAATCCCGGCACCCAGCAAAGCGCGAAGGTCAAAGCACAGGCGACAAGCATGCGGAATCTATTAAGCACGAAAAGCTCCAAGCGAATACAAGGACGGAGTGAAACACAAAACGATGGAATTATCGCGCCAAGCCGCACTACTCGGAAAGCTCAAAGCCGTACTTCGCCCAAATCTTCTGAGCCTTCTTGTTGGTCAGGCAGAAGTCTATGAACGCCTTGGCCTCGTCGGCATGCTCGGAGTCCTCGGCCACAGCGCCCGGGTACACGATGGGCTTGTGCGAATCCTCGGGGCACACGAAGGCCTCCTCGATGCCGTCGTAACGGTAGATGTCGGAGCTATAGACAAAGCCGGCCACGCAGTCGCCCGTGGACACGTAGGCGGCAGCGGTACCGACCTTGTCGGCCAGCGCGACCTTGTCGGCAATCTCGGGCGCGTACTCGCCGTCGTCACCCTCGGTGCCGGTGTAGAGGCCCACGGAGGCCAGAGCCTGGTTGGCGTACTTGCCGGCGGGAACGGTCTTGGCGTCGCCGATGGCGATCTTGCCGTCCAGGCTGGCCACGTCGGCGATAGCCTCGACCTTGGTGTCAGAGCCCTCGGCGCGAATGATTACGAGGTCGTTGACGAACATGTCCTCGCGGGTGTCGGTATCGACGAGCTCGGCAGTCTCGGCATCGTCCATGGTGCCCTTGGAAGCGGTGATGAGCACGTCGACGGCAGCACCGGCCCTCATCTGCTCGACGAGGTCGCCGGAGGCCTTAAACTGCGTATCGGCAAAGGTGGTGCCGGTCTGGTCGGTATAGAGTTCCTGGACCTCGGGAAGGGCCTTCTCGAGCGAGTTGGCGGCGAAAACCTGCAGTTCGACGGCTGGGTTCTTAGAGGAGGACTTGGCAGAACCTGCGTCAGAACCGGCGGGCTTGGACTCCTTGTTGCCCGAGCAGCCAGCAAGGCCAAGGCCGGCGGCAGCGGCGGCAGAAAGCGAGACGAAACCGCGGCGCGAAACCATATCGAACATTTTGAACCCTTTCGGACGTTTTGCCCGGGTACCCCACCGCGGGCTTTATTCTGGAATCAGATTATACTTCACCGCGAATAATGATGGTAAAAAATTATTCTCGTCTGAGAATATATTTTCAGACGACGGCGCGCATCGACTTCACCTCGGCATCAAGCAAAAAGGCGGAGCAACCGTTCGGGTCACTCCGCCGCAGGTGAAACGCTTATTTGGCGTGTCCGCCGCCCGCCGTCATCTGGGCCGCGTGCTCCAGCTGGTCGGCAATCGCCTCCCAGCTTTCGTGGGCCGCCTTGGTGGATCCGGGAAAGTTTACGACAAGTGTATGACCGCGTTGCATGCACACGGCGCGCGACAGCATGGCGCGGCGCGTCTTAGTCATCGAGTACGCGCGAATCGCCTCGGCAATACCTGGCACATCGCGGTCGCAGACAGCACGTGTCGCCTCGGGCGTCACGTCACGCATCGAAAGCCCCGTGCCACCGCAGGTAAGCACAACATGGGCATGGCGCTCGTCGGCAGCGTCCACGATAGCGGCGCCGATCTCGTCGACGTCGTCGCGCACAACCACGTGCGAGGCTACCGTCCAGCCCTGAGCCGCAATGAGTTCCTCGAGCGCGGCTCCGGCCTCATCCTGGGCAAGATCGCGCGTGTCCGAACACGTCACGATCGAAATCTTCAACTCCATAGCGCTCCTCCTAAAGCACGGTGCCCTCGGGCAAGTCGACGCGGACGACATCCACGACATCGCCCGGCTCGAACTCGCACGGGCCCTCATTAATGCGCAGCAGACAATTCGCGCGCTGCATCGTGCCAAGCAGCGCCGAATTCTGGCTCTTCGCCTCAGTCACCATGAGCTCGCCGGTCTGGGCATCGCGCGCAACGCTGGCGCGGTCGTAAAAGCGACGGTCTTGGCGCTTCTTCACGCCGTGCGTGAGCGTCGCCTGCTGCACGGGGCGCGCGCCCTCGGCAAAACCACGCATCTTACGAATCGCCGGGCGCGCGAGCATCTCAAAGCCCACGTAGGCCGCCGCCGGATTGCCCGAAAGCCCCAGGTACGGTTTGCCGCCGAGCAGGCCAAACGTGATGGCCTTACCGGGACGCATCGAGATGCGATCGAACAGGACCTCGCCTTCGCGCCGGACCAGCGCCGTCACGTAGTCGTAGTCGCCCGCCGAGGCGCCACCGCTCGTGATGACAAAGTCACATTCCCGGACGGCGCGATGCACAAGCTCGGATATCGCCTGCTCGTCGTCAGGCGCGATACCGTAGAACACGGGCTCGGCACCAGCATCGAGCGCCTCGGCCATCAGCGCCGAGGAGTTGGAATCGCGAATCTGGCCACGCGCCGGCACCTCACCTGGCGAAACCAGCTCCGTACCCAGCGAGATGATGCCCACGCGCGGTGCGGCGTGCACCTTCACGCTCGCGTACCCGGCGCTTGCCAGCAGGCCAGCACCAGCCGGCGCCACAACCTCACCGGCACGCATCACGACGTCGCCGGCATGGGCTTCTTCGGCAGCAGAGCGAACGTTCTCCCCCAC
>CAKUCJ010000209.1 GCA_934643435.1 uncultured Collinsella sp. | reverse complement strand
GGCCTGTTTATCGGCTCGTCGGTGGTGTACTACGCGCGCATCGAGCCGGTTGTGTTTGGTATCCCGGTCATTGGCTTTATGGGCTACGTGAGCGCGCTGGTGCTGGCGCTGATGCTGGGCCGCGAGATCTGGCGTAACAGTCACGGCGGCAAGCGTTAGCGATTTCCCGGGGTCGGGGAAGCGGGTTATTTTGCCTCGCGTCGCGCCGGCGTGGGCTGGTCCGAACAAAACTATGCCGGTTTACGGGGCTGGAGTGTCGAACCTCGACCACGCCGGAATCTGTGCTTTTAAAACCGCAGGTAGATGAGTCGTTGGTTTTCGAAAATGGCAGATATGGTCGCGAAGCGCTGAATCAGCCCCGTAATCCGGCATAGTTTTGAAATGGGCTGTTCTTGCAAGGTCCGACGACAGTTCTTCCTATCGCAAACCATAGCTTTTACCTTGGGCTTCGCCTGTGTGCGGGGCCCTTTTGCGTGCTACCATACTGACAGTAATAATCGATGGCCTAGATGGTGGTGCGGAGACGCACGAATGCGCGGTTTTCCTGCGCGTTTGGGAGAATCGGGGTGCAAATCCCCGGCTGTACCAGTAACCGTAATTCCTCTTGGCCCGGGATTGTCGCGTCGCAGATCGGACGGCGTGCCCGGGTCGGTAAGGTTAAGTCGGATCGCCTCCCATCTTGTACGCGGCCGCGGCGCATGCCGCCGGTACGCGTTGGGCTCTGGAGGGAAGGGGGACCCCGATGGGGGTACTCGAGCGCAATGTGCGAGATGACGTGGGGCAGCCGCTGGGCGATGCTCCAAGTGCAGACAGTAGGAGACAAATGGATATGTTTGAGGACGAGCGTCAGCGCGCCTCGTGGCGCCGCCATGGAGCGATTGCCCGTGGCGTAGCCAAGCGCGGTCTGGTGGCGTTCCTGGCCTTTGCCATGGCTTTTGGAACGACGCCTGCCCAGATGTGGGCCGACGGCGCCGAGGGCATTGCCGAGGCCGTGGCCCAGGCTGCGACGGGCGGCGAAGGTGCGCCGGCCAACGAAGGTACCGGTACCGACACCGACGCAAACAGTGTGGCGGCGAGCGTTGCTGCCGATGGCGCTGCCGCAGATCAGGGTGCAAATGCGAGTGCCGCGAATGGTGATGACACCACCATGGGCAACGCGACTGAGTCCGAGAACTCTGCCACGACGCCTGCTGCCTCGGAGCAGAAGAACGCCGTTGCCGCTGCGTCCGCCACAACACTTTCCGGTGACGCCAAGGTCTTCATCCAGGACACCAAGGATAAGGACAGCTCGTATTCCACGAAGTCCGGCGCGCTCAAGGCAGGCGACACGCTTTGGGCCAATATGTACGACGAGGTCGAGATCGAGGACGATTGGGGCGATTTCACTACTGAAACTCAGTCTGTCGCCAATCCGGGCACTTGGACCTACACTTGGCTCGCCGGCACGGTTGGGGCGAGCAAAAATGTCGCCGACTACACCGAGGTTGTAGGCCACGAGCAGTCGCTTACCGTTACCGACGCCATGGAGGGCAAGTACTTCATCTGCAAGGTAACGGCGGACGGCAAGGACTACTACGGACCCGCTGCGAACAGTTCGGGTATCAATGCCAAGAACATTCCTGGCCCCGTGCTCGGTGTTGGTCAGGCTCAGCTCGATTCCGTTAAGCTGAGCAATTCTTCGCCCGCCGTCGGCGATGAAGTTACGGCTACGGCGTACGTTTCGTACAACACGCCCGTCGCGAGCGACACCAACGTTACCTTTACCTGGTACGAGTCGACGAACAAGAACTCCGACTGGACCAAGATTGACGATGCGACGTCTGCCGCCTTTACTGTGCCCGAGAACCTAGCCGGTAAGTATCTGAAGGTCGTTGCCAACGCGGGCGTAAATGATGTCGAGGCGAAGACCTCCGACGCTGTGCTCAAGGCTGGGGCTGTCAAGCTCGCTGGAGTCGAGCTGTCTGCTTCGTCCAAGGAGGTCGGTGCGACCGTCACCGCCAAGGCGTACACCGGCTCGAGCTACAGCCCCAGCTACGTCGACAACTCCAAGGTCACCTATACCTGGAAAAAGTACAAGGGCACGTCTGCCCCGTCGAGTTCCACGACATGGGAGACCATTGAGGGCGTCACTGGCTCGACGCTGACGGTTGGCGAGGACCTCGCCGGCTATTACGTATCCGTGTCGGCCAATGCCGGTGCGAATGATGTTGCCTTTGGCGATTACTCGACGGGCTTTGGCGTTGGCCCCTTTAAGCTCGCGGGCGCCGTCGAGATCTACTCGGCAATTCTCGCAAAAGAGGGCTCGACGAGCGGCACCTATGTCTACACCGCTGACGACACGGTGCAGGTGCTTGCCAAGGAAAAGGGCGCGAGTAATTATATCGACGCCTCCAAGCTGAATTATCAGTGGCAAGTTGCAGATAAAAAGAACGGCGATTACGCCGACATTGAGGGCGCGACGTCCAATACGCTCAAGCTCGCTTCCCATGAGGGCAAGTCGGTTCGCTGCGTCGTTACTGCAAAGGTTGGCGACAGCGCACGCACCACCAGGGGCACGAATCTTATCGGCGCTGCGACTTCCGTCAGCGTCACGAGCGTTAAGCTCGACAAAATGGGCGAGGCCAACGCGGGCGAAATCATTACGGCGACTGCCAACGCGGCTTCGGGCGATGTAACCGCCAACGAGCACGTTTCGTGGTCGTGGTACTTTGGCGATACGGCGACGACGTGCACCACGAAGATTGACGGCGCGACCACCAATACCTTTACGCCGGATGCGACCTATGCCGGTAAGTATGTCGTGGCATGTGCCAACGGTGGCTTCGGAGACCAGAAGTCCAGCGCGGTACTCGTTGTCGAGGCGGGCTCCGTCGAGCTCTATGGCGTCGAGGTCACGGGGGCTTTGGAGTCTGGGCAAATCGCCGCAGGCAAAACGCTTACGGCCAAAGCAACCAAGGGCAACTCCTACACCAGTGTCTCGGCCTCCGATAAGGTTCACTATCAGTGGCAGTACTCTAACGACAAGAGCTCTCTTGATAGCCATTTTGAGAACATTGCCGACGCAGCCGATTCTGCGACGTATGCGCCGACCAACGACATGGTGGGCAAGTACATTCGCGTGATTGCAACGAGCAAAAACTCGGTCAAGAGCACGCAAAAGAAGAGCTACGGCAGCACGCAGTCTGTTGACCCCGTGGGTCCTGTGACGCTTGCCGGTCAGTATACGCTTAAGTCCGTTGGGCCCAAGGAAGCGTCTACCGCAGTGCTCTCCGTTGGCACGACGCTTACGC
>CAKUCJ010000208.1 GCA_934643435.1 uncultured Collinsella sp. | reverse complement strand
TAACAAGGAGGACGCTTGTCCCAGCTCGAGAAATGCGACCGCCGGTCCCTTCGCTCGCAGCGTGCCCTTCGCCAGGCACTTGCCAGCGAGCTTGCCGAAAGCGGCGATCTTTCGCGCATTAACGTTGCGTCGCTCACCGAGCGTGCTGGTCTTACGCGCCGCACGTTTTATTCGCACTATCGCGATATCCCCGACTTTATCAATCAAATCGAGGACGATCTGCTGGTCGAGATCCGCGAGCGCGTTGAGCTCATCACCGCAGCTCAACTGCCCGATCTTTACCGCAATATCGATGAGCTCGAGCCGGCGCCCGGTTCGGTTGAGTTGCTGCGCTATCTCGCCGCCAACCGTGACCTTATCGGTTCGCTGCTGGGGCCGGGAGGCGACCAGGCCTTCATTAAAAAGATTATCGACACCGCGCGCGAAGCCGTAACTCCGCGTGCGCAAACGGGTATTTTGGGCCTGGCTCTGGGCACCTTCTTTGACTACTACGTCACCTACGTCGTAAGCGCCGAGGTCGGCCTGCTCCAACGCTGGTTTGAGCGCGGCCTTGCCGAATCACCCGAGACCATGGCGCGCATCATGACGGTCATCGCCTTTGTGCGCCCTGGCGACCTGTATGGCCAACCCATCGATATCAACGTGCCGGAATACGGCATGAAGCTATTGAATCTGCAGCTCGAGGACGCGGTCGACACCGCCACAACCGTCGAGTCCAACAACTAAGAGGAGAAACAGATGAGCAAACTCGTCGAAGGCATTAAGGACCGCATGGTCGCTGCCGCGCGCGAGGCCGCGCCTGCCGTGGTGGACGTTGCGCAGAAGGCCGCGACTGCCGCTGCCGAGAAGGTCGCCGAGGCAGTTGCCGAGGCCAAGAATGCGGCGGGAGAGACACTCGCCGCTAGCGAACCCGTCGTCGCCGCCGAGTCCGTAGACGCCACCGCCGCCCAGGCTCCCGAAGGCGCAATCTTCAACCCCGAGGCCGCCCGCGGTAACCTGCACTTGGGCATTGACGTGGGCTCCACCACCGTCAAGCTCGCCGTGCTCAACGACGATAACCAGATCGTTTACGCCAAGTACCAGCGCCACCACACCGACGTCCGCGCTTGCGCCCGCGACCTGTTCGAGGGCGCCGCGACCGTGCTGCCGACGGCCCAGATGACCTGCGCCATTACCGGTTCGGGCGGTCTGCTGCTGTCCCAGTGGCTCGAGCTGGAGTTTGTCCAGGAGGTCATCGCCAGCAAACGCGCCGTCGAGACCCTCATCCCGGCCACCGACGTCGCCATCGAGCTGGGCGGCGAGGACGCCAAGATCATCTACTTCGATAACGGCATCGAGCAGCGCATGAACGGTACCTGCGCCGGCGGCACGGGCGCGTTCATCGATCAGATGGCAACCCTGCTGCACACCGATGCCAGCGGCCTCAATGAGCTCGCGGCCAACGCCACCACCATCTATCCCATCGCCAGCCGCTGCGGCGTCTTTGCCAAGACCGACGTGCAGCCACTGCTCAACGAGGGTGCCCGCCCCGAGGACGTCGCCGCATCCATCTTCCAGGCCGTCGTGACCCAGACCATCTCGGGCCTGGCGTGCGGCCGTCCCATCCGCGGCAATGTTGCCTTCCTGGGCGGTCCGCTGCAGTATCTTTCCGAGCTGCGTCACCGCTTCTACCTCACGCTCAGCCTGGACGAGGAGCACCGCATCGTGCCCCAAAACGCCCACCTGTTTGTGGCGAGCGGCGCCGCCATGGCGCACGAGTCCAACAAGCTCAGCACGTTCCCGCAGCTCATCGCGGCTATCGATAGCCTGGGTGACACGCAGGGCGCCGAGGTCGAGCGCCTGGATCCGCTCTTTGCCACCGACGAGGACTTCGCCGAGTTCAAAACCCGCCACGACCAGGAAGTAGTCCCCAAGGGCAAGCTCGACGGCTACACCGGCCGCGTGTTCATCGGCATCGACGCCGGCTCCACCACCATGAAGGCCGCGCTCGTGGGCGAGGACGGCCAGCTGCTGCACACCTGGTACGGCAACAACAACGGTGACATCCTGGGTACGGCCAAGGTCATCATGGCCGATTTCTACAACCACATCCCCGCCGGTTGCACCATCGGCCACGTGACCACCACGGGCTATGGCGAGGCGCTGCTCATCGAGGCCCTCAAGGCCGACTCCGGCGAGATCGAGACCGTCGCGCATCTGCGCGGCGCCAAGGCGTTCCTGCCCGGCGTCGAGTTCATCCTGGACATTGGCGGCCAGGACATGAAGTGCCTGCGCGTCAAGGACGGCGTGATCGAGCACATCATGCTCAACGAGGCCTGCTCGTCGGGCTGCGGCAGCTTTATCGAGAGCTTCGCCGTGTCCATGAACATGGACGTGCGCGCGTTTGCCGACGCCGCCATCCACGCCAAGGCCCCCGTCGACCTGGGCAGCCGCTGCACGGTCTTTATGAACTCGCGCGTCAAGCAGGCGCAAAAGGAAGGCGCCACGGTGGGCGACATCGCGGCCGGCCTGTCTTATTCCGTCATCAAGAACGCCCTGTTCAAGGTCATTAAGCTGCGCGACCCCAAGGAGATCGGCAGCCAGGTGATCGTCCAGGGCGGCACCTTTATGTCCGATGCCACGCTGCGTGCGTTTGAGCAGCTCACCGGCGTTCATGCCGTGCGCCCCGACATCGCCGGCTGCATGGGTGCCTACGGTGCGGCCCTGCTCGCCCGCGATCGCGCCGGCGCCGACGGCACCTCGACCATCCTTTCGGCCGAGGATATCGCGCACCTCACCGTGACGCAAAAGCACGTCCGCTGCGGCCGTTGCTCCAACAACTGCCAGCTCACCGTCAACGACTTTGGCGGCGGCAGGCGCTTCATTACCGGCAATCGCTGCGAGAAGGGTGCCGGCCACAAAAAGCAGAAGACCGAGGCCCCCAACCTCTTCAAAAAGAAAAACGAGCTGCTCTTTAACCGTGAGGTGCTAAGCCCCGACGAGGCCCCGCGCGGCACCGTCGGTATCCCCCGCGCGCTCAACATGTACGAGAACTACCCCTTCTGGCATGCGTTCTTTACGCGTCTGGGCTTTAGCGTGCAGCTGTCCGACCAGTCGAGCAAAAAGACCTATCAGGCGGGCATTGAGTCCATGCCGTCCGAGAGCGTGTGCTATCCGGCCAAGATGAGCCACGGCCACGTGATGAACCTTATCGACCGCGATGTCGACTTCATTTGGATGCCGTGCGTGCGCTGGGAGCGCAAGGAGGATCCGACGGCTGGCAACTGCTATAACTGCCCCATCGTTATGAGCTACCC
>CAKUCJ010000207.1 GCA_934643435.1 uncultured Collinsella sp. | reverse complement strand
ACTCCTTGCATCCCGCTTTTTTTGTGTTCGAAAGCGCCCGGTCACATCACCATATTGAGCACGTTGACGAATTCCTGAGCCCGGGAGCGGCTGCTCAGGCTAAAGACACAGGCAGTCAACAGCCGATTGCGCAGGAAAACATCGCGACCCTTGATCCTGTTGACCCCCGTGATGTCCTTAAGGTAGACAATCTCGGTGTGCTTGCCACCAAAAGTGCCCTTCTTGAGCACCTCGATACGGTTGGGGTAAATCTTGACGTCTTTAAACCTGCCCGAACCCTTGTCCTGGAACAGCAAGGTGTTGTTGTCCATGTGCGTCACCCCCATGGACTCGCGCAAACTACCTCTAACTCCTCATTTTAGTCATTCCGAGACCCCCACGCGAAGGCGGTTGGAGGCATCTAGATTTATGTCCGCGCGAGGCTTTATGGTTAAGAAAATAGATACGCCATTGCGGAGGAAGACAAATTCGACGCATCCTTAATCGCTCGGCACGGGAGGAGTCAAACATGGCAGAGACATCAAAGGCAACACTACGCGATTGCATCTATGGGCTCGCCGTCGGCGATGCGCTAGGCGTCCCGTACGAGTTCAGGCCTCGTGGCACGTTCGAATGCACCGACATGATCGGCTACGGCACGCACGGGCAGCCCGCGGGTACCTGGAGCGACGATACGTCCATGACGCTCGCTACCTGCGACTCGATTAGGAAGCTTGGGCACATCGACATCGCGGACATGCGCGACAAGTTCGTGAGCTGGATTGCCAACGACGAATATACGATAGACGGCGTTTTCGATTACGGCGGCACGACCGCTCGCGCCCTACGCACCGGCAAAGGAGGCTCCGGCGAGCGCGACAACGGCAACGGCTCGCTCATGCGTATCGCGCCCCTGGCGTACACCGACGCGACAGACGACGAGATCCGCGAGGTCTCCGCCATTACGCACGCCCATAGAACATCAACTGACGCATGCGTCATATTTGTCGAGCTGATGAGGGCCGTGGTGGACGGCGCGGTCCCCGAATGGGCGATCCGCCTGAAAGACTCGCCCGAGCACGAAATCAGATCCGGCGGCTTCGTACGCGATACGCTTAAGGCAGCCACCTGGTGCTTCGTCAACACCAACAGCTACGAAGACTGCGTGCTTACCGCCGTCAACCTGGGCGACGACACCGACACCACCGCAGCCGTCGCCGGCGCCCTCGCGGGCACGGCATACGGTATGAACGCCATCCCGCAGGAGTGGATCGACACCATACGAGGGAAGGATCTGATTGAGAGCTGCCTGTTTTAGCTCGCCCCTCTAACTTAATCTCGAGAAGCATCCGTATCACACAAAAAACGGGGGCAGCTCGCACTCCCGCGAGCTGCCCCGCAGCCTCGGCTTTCGCGTCGCAGTGCCAACCGGCACCGCTCCCCTACTTTCCAAAGATCGCAGCGAACAATCCTTTGCGCTTGGGCTTTTCCTCTCGGTAGGAGCCCTCGGCAGCCGTCGCCACCTGGCGCGGTTGCTCGCCGCCTCCGCGGCGGACGATCTGGTATAGGAACGGCGATTTGACGTATTTGACCTCGATGGGTGTGGCGTGCACGGTGCTTTCGTTTGACAGATGCAGGCTCGGGTTGAGCGGCGCCACCACATGCGTCTCGCGCTTGTCGCTAAACACCACCGCGGCTGCGCGGCCCGTCTGGCCATTCACGGCGATGCGCACCTGCTCGCCGTCGCGGCTGTCCGTTGCCGGGCGATCGACAAAGTACACCGGCACCATCACCAGACCGTCCTTGTGCTTGCGAGCCTTGCGCGCCCACGTGCGAATGCTCTTTTTATTGAGCCCCAGGGTCGCCTCGGCATCGTTGCCCGCAACGTCGAGCGCCAGCTTGTCAATAACCACCTGGTCCTTGGTGGACGCATCGACGGAGACGACGCGGAAGTCGCCCTCCTGCATGGCGGGATCGAACGGCCCTACCTTGGCAAAGTCCCACGGCTCCAAAATGCCCATAAGACGAACGTCCAGATAGTTTGCCCTGGGATATGCCCAATCGAGCACCTCGTAGTACACCAGGGTCTCCTTGCTCAGGCCCTTGCCCGGGAAGGACGCCATCATGCGCAGATCCGCGAGCGCCATGGGAAAATAGAAGAGCATCATGTCGTTTTGGATCGCATCCTCCACGTCGTGCCCGGCAAAGGCATCCGGATACTGACGCACCAGCTGCAGTGCATTCGCACGCGCCTGCTGCGGTGATATCTCACACGGAATGCCCTGCTCTGGCACATACTCGGCACCCACGCCCATGGTCAGGCGCTTGCTAAACGTGCCGGGCTTGAGTAAGTCGGCCACACCAATCTTGTTGCCGCACGACGGGCACTCAAACACGCGTTGAGTAGACTCGCCCTCAAAGGACGCACCGCAGAAGGGGCAGGGAATGCTCACGTGCGTAGCCTCTTGGAACTCCTGCGCCGTCCCGCGATCTTCCCACAGCAGATGCTCCAGAACCGACTGGTTACGCCAGTGCGAATTAAAGAAATACCAGTCCGGGTCCTCTGGGCGCTCGAGCTGCGACACATGCGTGAGCTTGAGCAACCCGTCAACCACCGTCAGCGGTGTATGGCGAATGCCCAGAGCACTCTTAGGCTCCCCGGCGTCCGCTTGCCACGGGACGACCGTTCCGCAATAGGCACATTCAAAGCTGCGCTTTGCCTGGTGCGAATACATGGGGCCGCCGCAGTTTTGGCATTTAATGGCAAACATCTCGTCCATGGAAACGTCCTCCTTTGCACAGGGGCTGTCGACATTAAGTATGTCGAGCAAACAGGCACATGCCCATACCCATGTGGCCCAAAATGGAGCATTCGAACGGACGAGAAAGCACAGCGGGCTCGCAGCCGCGCGGACAGTCACTCGTCTACATCTGCACTCGTTAGCACAGGTAGACCATTGCTGCATTTTCTGGGCATCGGACCATAACGCACCCGTCCGAGCTAAACTATCCCCTTAAACACGATTGTGAGGACGACCGTTATGCTATTTGTAAATCGGCTGGTACATACGCTTGTTCCCGGCAGCGAAAGCGAGCCGGTCGATACCTCCTGCCGCACCAACGCCGGCTTTGCCGCAAGCCTCATCTGCATCGGGCTCAATATCACGCTATGTCTGGCCAAGGGCATCGCGGGCCTGCTCGCGGGCTCCGTCTCGCTTGTCGCCGACGCCTTCAACAACCTCTCCGATGCCTCGAGCAACATCGTGAGCCTGCTTGGATTCCGCCTTGCCAGCCGCCCGGCCGACGAGGGGCACCCTTATGGCCACGGCCG
>CAKUCJ010000206.1 GCA_934643435.1 uncultured Collinsella sp. | reverse complement strand
CCTCGCCGACCGTCCAGGTGGCGTTTGTGTCGAAGACGGTCAGGTCGGCAACGGAGCCCGCCTTGACCTGAACCTGGTCAAGGCCCAGGATCTCACGCGGCTTGATGGCCATGAGCTCGACCATGCGGCCCATGCTCATCTTGCCCGTGTTGACCAGCTCGGTGAGCACGAGTGCCAGCGAGGTCTCGAGGCCGATCATACCGAAGGGCGCAAGCTCGAACTCGCGGGCCTTCTCCCACGGGGTGTGGGGAGCGTGGTCGGTGACGATAGCATCGACGGTGCCGTCGATGACGCCCTGGCGGATAGCCTCGGCGTCCTCGTCGGTACGCAGCGGCGGGTTGACCTTGAGCGAGGTGTTGTAAGTCTCGTCCAGGTCGTTCTCGGTCAGGAACATGTGGTGCGGGGTGGCCTCGCAGGTGACCTGAACGCCAGCGGCCTTACCGGCACGAACGAGCTCCAGGCCGTGGGCGGTGGAGATGTGCTGGATGTGCAGCTTGGCACCGGTCAGCTTGGCGATCTCGATGTCGCGGGCGATCTGAAGCTCCTCGCCGGCGGCAGGCCAGCCTTCGAGGGCCAGACGAGTCGAAACCTTGCCCTCGTTGATCTGGCCATGACCGACCAGGTCCTCGTCCTGGCAGTGGCTCATGAAGACCTTGCCGAACATCTTGCCGTAGTCCATGCAGCGACGGAGCATGCCCGCACCCTGCACGCCGCGACCGTCGTCGGTGAAGGCGACGGCGCCGTGGGCGACCATATCGCCCATCTCGGACATGGCCTCGCCCTTAAGACCGCGGGTCATGGCGCCCGACGGATAGACGCGGCAGTGACCGACCTCGGCAGCGCGGGACTTGACGAACTCCACAACGGCGCCGTTATCGGTGACGGGGTCGGTGTTGGGCATGGAGCAGACACCGGTGAAGCCGCCCTTGGCAGCAGCGCGGGTACCGCTCTCGATGTCCTCTTTGACCTCATAGCCAGGCTCACGAAGGTGGACGTGCATGTCCACCAGGCCAGGGACAAGGTACTTGCCGGAAAGGTCGCGGACCTCCGCTCCCTCGGCGGCGAGGTTCTCGCCGACCTCGGCGATCTTGTCACCGTCGATCAGGACGTCAACGACACCGTCAAGCTCGACGGACGGGTCGACGACGTGGGCATTCTTAAGAAGCAAGGCCATTATCGGCACCTCCAAGCAGCAGATACAGGATAGCCATACGCACGCAGATACCGGCGTAGACCTGCTCCAGGATGACGGAGCGTTGCGGGTGGTCGGCCATATAGGAGTCGAACTCGACGCCGCGGTTGATGGGGCCCGGGTGGCAGATGATCGCGTCGGGCTTCATGAGCTTCTCGCGGTCCTTGGTCAGGCCGAAGAGCTTGTGGTACTCGCGAATGGTCGGGAACGGAGCACCCTCGAGACGCTCCTGCTGCACGCGCAGCATGTAGACGACGTCCAGCTCGGGCAGGACGGAATCGAGGTCGCTCGTCACGTGGTCGCAGCCCAGGACCTCGGGCGACGGCGGAAGCAGCGTGCCGGGAGCGACGGCGTAGGTCTCGCAGCCCATGATCTTAAGGGCGGGGATCAGCGAGCCGCAGACGCGGGAGTGGGCGATGTCGCCGACGACGGCGACCTTCAGACCGTGGAAGTCACCCTTGTGCTCCCAGATGGTGTACAGGTCCAGCAGGGCCTGCGTGGGATGGTTGTGCTTACCGTCGCCGGCGCAGATGACGCTCGCGGGCGAGTTCTGCGTGACGATGTAGGGGGCGCCGGCGTGCTTGTCGCGCACGACGATGCAGTCGATCTTGTAGGCGTTGAGGGTCTCGACGGTGTCGACGAGGCTCTCACCCTTGACCGTGGAGGTCGAGGAACCGCCGAAGTTAAGGCTGTCGGCCGAAAGGCGCTTCTCGGCGAGCTCGAAGGAGCTGCGGGTACGCGTCGAGGGCTCGTTGAACATGTTGACGATGGTCTTGCCCTTGAGCGTGGGGACCTTCTTGATGGCACGCTCGTTGACCTCGGAGAACGCCTTGGCGGTCTCGAGGATGAGCTTGATGTCCTCTTCGGAGTACTCGGTAATGTCGATCAGGTGCTTATGGTTGAACGCCACGGTACTACTCACCTCCCAGCGGCGCGGAGCCCACGTGGGAACCCGGCGCGACGTCGTTGATCTCGACAGCGGTGCGGCCGTCGACTTCCTTCATATATAGGTGCACGTTCTCCTCATGCGACGAGGGAACGTTCTTGCCGACAAAGTCCGGCGAGATGGGAAGCTCGCGGTGACCGCGGTCAACAAGCACTGCCAGCTCGATGCGGCTCGGACGGCCCAGGTCCATGACGGCATCGAGAGCGGCGCGGATGGTACGACCCGTGTACAGGATGTCGTCTACCAGCACGACGCGCTTACCGTCGACGCTAAAGGGAATGTTGGTAGCATGGATCGCGGGAGCGAAATTGGTCGCATAGTCATCGCGATAGAAGCTGATGTCCAGGCTGCCGAGCGGAACGTCGACACCCTCGATCTCCTTGATCTCCTCGGCGAGCTTCTTTGCCAGAAGGTCGCCGCGCGTGACGATGCCGACTAGAGCGAGGTCTTCACAGCCCTCGTTGCGCTCGAGGATCTCGTGCGCGATGCGGGTCATCGCTCGGTTGACGGCGGTCTCGTCCATGATGACCGCCTTGGGGGAAGTCGTGCCCATCGATCTCCTTCCTCACATGTCTTGACTGCTGACACAGTCAAAAAAATAGATGCCCGACCGCTCAAAGCGGAACCAGACACCCACAGGAAGGGCTGCTCTCACGGCAGCTATGTAATTCCATGTGGGTATCTCGTACCCCTTTAATGGTCAAGGGATAGTGTAGCCAACCTCGAGCTCAATTGCGAGCATAAAAACAAGGCAATCCGTAAACGGAGTCAATCGCTCCATAAACCTATATATATTTGTGGGACGAGCTTGAAAACCTCGGTTCGAGCTGGCATAATCCCCTCTGCTGCACGCAAATCGGATCTACGTCCAGGGCCGTGGCGTGGGCACTATCGCCAAAAGAGGAATATCTCTGTGTAGATTACGCACAGGGAGCTGCTTCTGTGCTATAGTTCAGGCTTGTTTGTTAACGCGACATGTTCGTTTGTCGCCCAAGGAGGGTCAGTTATGTCCAAAGTTTGCGAAGTTTGCGGTAAGCACCCCGTTGCCGGTCGCTCCATCAGCCACTCTCACCGCGTCACCAACCGTAAGTTCCGCCCCAACATCCAGCGCGTCTACGTCGTCGTCGATGGTCACCGTCGCAAGATGAACGTTTGCTCCACCTGCCTCAAGTC
>CAKUCJ010000205.1 GCA_934643435.1 uncultured Collinsella sp. | reverse complement strand
TCGATGATGTTCTCGGGATTGTTCTTGTCCACAAAGTGCATCATCTGGCGGCGCGGATAGCCCGTGGAGTCGAAGGCGCCTGCCTTGATCAGCGATTCGATCACGCGACGGTTGGCCTGGCTCGAGTCCACGCGCTCGACAAAGTCGTGCAGCGTCTTAAACGGGCCGCCCGCCTCGCGCTCGGCGATAATCGCCTGCGCCACGCCGGTACCCACGCCGCGGATGCCGGCCAGACCAAAGCGCACGCCTTCCTTGGTAGCCGTGAACTCGGTGCCGGACTCGTTGACGTCTGGCGACAGCACAGGAATGCCGTCGTGACGGCACGCCGAGACGTAGTGCACGATCTTGTCGGTCTTGCCCGTGTAGGACGTCAGAACGGCCGCCATGTACTCGTGCGGATAGTGCGCCTTGAGCCATGCCGTCTGCATAACCAGAATGGCGTAACCGGCGGAGTGCGATTTGTTGAAGGCGTAGGATGCGAACTCGAGAACATCGTCCCAAATCTTCTGGGCGACCTCGCGCGTGTAGTTGTTCTTGATAGCGCCGTTCATCCAGTGGTCGTAGGTAGTCTCGTCCGAGCCATCCTCCCAGTGGAGCACCGTCGACGTGAGCAGCTTGATCTTTTTCTTAGCCACGGGCTTACGGATACGCGAGTCCGATTCGCCCTTGGAGAAGCCGCACATCTCGACGGAGATGAGCATAACTTGCTCCTGGTAGACCATGGTGCCGTAGGTTTCGCCCAGGATGTCGTCCAGGCGGTCGTCGTAGGAGACGGCCGGCTCCTTGCCGTTCATACGGTTGATGTAGGACGAAACCATGCCGGCGCCCAGTGGGCCCGGGCGGTACAGGGCGATCAATGCTACGACGTGCTTGTACTCGGTGGGCTTCATGTTCTTGATCGTGGCCGTCATGCCGGCGGACTCGACCTGGAAGACGCCGGCGGTGTGGCCGGAGCCCATGAGCTTAAAGATCTCGGGATCGTCAAAGGGAATCTCTTCCTCTTTGATGTCGATGCCGAAGTTCTTTTTGATGTTGGCCTTGGCCTTGGAGATAACCGTCAGCGTACGCAGGCCCAGGAAGTCCATCTTGAGCAAGCCCATGTCGGCAACGGTATGGCCCTCGTACTGGGTAATCTCGACGCCACCCTTGGTGTCGAGCTTGGTGGGCACATGCTCGTTGACGGGGTCACGACAGATCAGAACGGCGCACGCGTGCACACCCTCGCCACGGGTGAGGCCCTCGATCGAGAGCGCCGTATCGATAATGCGGCGGGCGTCGTCGTCCTTTTTATAGGCCTCGGCAAAGTCGGGGTTAAACAAATCCTCTTTGCCGGGTTGTTTGTCGAGCACCTGCTTGAGCTTGACCTTGGGGTCGCTCGAGACCATCTTGGACAGGCGCTGGCCCATGTAGACCGGGTAGTCCAGGACGCGCGCGGCGTCGTTGATGGCCTGCTTGGCCTTAATGGTCGAGTAGGTGATGACGTGGGTGACCTTCTCGGGGCCGTAGAGCTGGCGAACGTGCTCCACGACCTCAAGGCGCCGCTCATCGTCGAAGTCCATATCGATATCGGGCATCTCGGTACGCTGCGGGGACAGGAACCTCTCGAACATCAGGCCGTTCTCGAGCGGGTCGAACGCGGTGATGTTCATGGCGTAGGCGACGATAGCGCCGGCGGCCGAGCCACGGCCGGGACCGACGCCGATGCCGTTGTCCTTGGCCCATTGCACGTACTCGGCAACGATGAGGAAGTACGCGGCAAAGCCCTTGTCGCAGATGACCTTGTACTCGTACTCAAAGCGCTCTTTGATGTTGACGCCGCCGATCTCGCGCGTAGCCCAGTCGTCGCCGTAGTGCTGGCGCAGGCCTTTCTCGCACTCGCGGCGGAACTGGCTCTCGTGCGTCTCACCGGGATCGAGCAACGGGAAGCGCGGCAGGATGATGGAATCCCAGTCGAGCTCGACGTAGCACTTGTCGGCGATCTCGAGCGTGTTGTCGCAGGCCTCGGGGCAATACGGGAACATCGCCCGCATCTCCTCCTCGGTCTTCATGTAAAACTCCGAGCCGGTCATGCGCATGCGGTTGGGGTCGTCGACCTTGGCGTTCATGCCGATGCACATGATGACGTCCTGTACGGGCGCGTCCTCGCGGCGCAGGTAGTGGAAGTCGTTGGTGGCGATGACCTTGACGCCCACCTGTTTGGCGATGTCGATGAGCGTGCGGTCCATCTGCTCGTCGGTCAGGCCGTTATCGGTGGTAATGCCATGTTCCTGGATCTCGATATAAAAGTCGCCGGGCTCGAAGGTGTCACGGAAGGTCTCGGCCCACTTGATGGCGCCCTCCATGTCGCCGCGGTCGATGTACTTGGGGATGATGCCGGCGATACAGGCACTCGTGCAGATCATGCCCTTGGCGTGGCGGCGCAGGTTGTCGAGCGTCACGCGCGGCTTGTAGTAAAAGCCCTGCACGGCGGCCTCGGAGACCGTCTGCATCAGGTTAACGTAGCCTTCCTGGTCCTTGGCCAGAAGGATCATGTGGTAGAGCTCGGGTTTGTGATCGCGGGCGAGCGTCTCGTCCGGCGTAAAGTAGACCTCGCAGCCAAAGATGGGCTTGATGACCAGCGGCGGCTTGAGCTCGTCGATGTTGCCCTTCTCGTCCCACATGGCCATATCTTTTACGTACTGGGCATGCTCGCGCGGATTTGCCTCGGGGTCGGGCTCCACCAGCTCGTCGCGGCGGTCCTTTTCCAAGAAGGCCTTGTCGTGGCTCCAGGTTTTGTACTCGGGCGTGTTGTGGTTGACGGCGTCGCAGGCCAGCGCCAGGTCGGGCACGCCATACATGTAGCCGTGGTCGGTAATGGCGACGGCGGGCATGCCCAGCTCAACGGCGCGATTGACCATATCCTGGATACGGGTTGCGCCGTCGAGCATGGAAAAAACGGTGTGGTTGTGCAGATGGACGAATGCCATGTGATGAGCTCCGATGCGGGTTCGTGTTCTGACTGAACGATTTTACCGCACGGCGCGGACGCCACCCGAACCTAGCCAAACCCACACGGCTCCTACTGCAGTTGCGGTGAAATAGTTCCTGCTTGGCCAGTCTGAGCAGCAATTCAGGAACTATTCCACCGCAAGTTATTGAGGCTAGAGGTTGTAGGTGACCACCTGGGGCTCGGCGAGCTCGACTAAGACGGCTGGGGCCGTCTGCTCCACGCGGACGAACTTGACCGTCACGGCATCATAGCCCGCCTTGTGCAGAACATCAGCGTAGACGCGCGCCTGCAGGGCATGCTTCTCTTGCAGCCGCTCTGCTGTCTCG
>CAKUCJ010000204.1 GCA_934643435.1 uncultured Collinsella sp. | reverse complement strand
GAGTTCTCCAAGCGCCTGAAGGCCGGCCTGATCAGCGCCGACAAGCTCAACCAGCTGCGCCACGTGCGCTTCCTTCCCACCATCGAGGCGGTTAAGGAGCACATGAAGAAGCATGCCGAGTTCCTGCGTCCGCGCTTTGAGGCCGTCGAGCGCAAGCTCACCGAGGGCTTGGGCGACACGGGCTGCGCCACCTGGACGCACCCCCGCGGCGGCTACTTTGTAAGCTTCGATGGCCCCGAGGGCTCGGCCCAGAAGGTCGCCGCGCTTTGCGCCGACCTGGGCGTCAAGCTCACGCCGGCCGGTGCTACCTGGCCCTATGGCAAGGATCCGCGCGACACCAACATCCGCATCGCGCCGAGCTATCCCACGGTCGATGACCTGGAGGCCGCGCTCGATGTGCTGGTGCTGGCCGTCAAGCTCGTCGCTGCCGAGCTTGCGCGTGCCGAGCGCGCCTAGCGCGTATGGCCCCGCAAGTCCGGCCCAGTACTATCCGCACGTTCGATACGTAAAGGAGCGTATACATGGATTTGGGTATTTCCACCAACCCCACGCCAGAGCTCTACACCATTAAGGTAACCGGCGAGATCGATATCTCTAACGCCGATAGCCTGCGCAATGCCATCGACCTGGCGCTCGAGCAGCCCACTGAGGCCGTTGAGCTCGACTTTGCCCAGGTGAGCTATATCGACTCGACGGGCATTGGCGTGCTGGTGGGCGCCGCGCACCACGCGGTCGACCACGGTAAGCGCTTTAGCTGCACCAATGTGCAGCCTCCGGTGATGCGCGTGGTTCAGCTGTTGGGTGTCGACCAGGAGATTTCGATCACCGCTGCATAATCTTTGTCCCCAAAAGGGCGTGCCGTTTGGCATATGTTTGTGATGCGCTCGGACGTTTTGGCGTCCGGGCGCTATACTTGACCGAATGAATAGACGAGTTCCGGCCGAATGGCGCGGTGCGGGCTCGACTCACATCGAGCCTTGGAGGTATGTGTGTTTGGTATTGGAGAGGGTGAGCTCGCGATCATCGTGGTCTTCGGCTTTTTGCTGTTTGGCCCGGATAAGCTCCCGCAGATGGGCCGCACGATCGGCCGTGCCATCCGTCAGTTCCGCGAGACGCAGGAAAAGATGACGGCGGTTGTCCAGTCCGAGATTATCGACCCGGTGAGCGAGGCTGCCTCGGCGCCGGTCAAGCCCAAGAAGGCCGCCGTCGACGATGATTCCGATGCGGATGCGGATGCCGCCGAGACGGCTTCGCCCGCAAAGAAGGAGACCTTTGCCGAGCGCCGTGCCCGCCTTGCCGCCGAGAAGGCCGCGAGCGAGGGTGCTGCTGAGGGCGAGGTTTCTGCCGAGGAGACGGAGGCCGAGGGCGCCGACGCCGGGTCCGCCGACGCTGCTGTCGAGCCCGCTCCCGTTGCAGAGCCGGAGCCGGAGCCCGAGCCGGCAGAGCCCACGACGGCCGACCTCTATGCCCGTCGTCCCCGCAAGCGCAAGGCCGTCGTCGACCAGCTCGCCCGCGAGCTCGAGGCCGAAGACGAGGCCGCTGCCGCCGACGCCCCGAAGGGAGGCGACGAGTAATGCCTATCGGACCTGCGCGTATGCCGCTCTTCGATCACCTGGGAGAGCTCCGTCGCCGTCTGACCATCGTGGTCGTTTCGGTGTTTGCCGCAGCCATCGTGCTGTACTTCGCCACGCCCGTGGTGCTCGACATCTTGCAAGACCCCATCCGCTCCTTTGTGCCGGACGGTAAGTTCTACATCACCACCACGCTCGGCGGCTTTAGCTTGCGCTTCTCGCTGGCTCTCAAGATGGCCGTGGTCATGTGCACGCCCATGATCATCTGGCAGATTCTGGCATTTTTCCTGCCGGCATTGCGCCCCAACGAGCGCAAGTGGGTCGTGCCCACGGTGCTCGCCTCGACGCTGCTCTTCTTCCTGGGCGCCATCTTCTGCTACTTCATCATCATTCCGGCCGGCTTTGAGTGGCTCATCGGCGAGACCTCGGCCGTCGCCACCGCGCTGCCCGACCTGGAGAACTACGTCAACATGGAGCTGCTCTTTATGATCGGCTTTGGCGTGGCGTTTGAGCTGCCGCTCATCATCTTCTACCTGTCCGTTTTCCACATCGTGTCCTACGCCGCCTTCCGCAGCGCTTGGCGCTATGTGTACGTGGGCCTGCTCGTGGCTTCGGCCGTGATCACGCCCGACGGCTCGCCCGTCACCCTGGGCCTTATGTACGGCGCCCTGCTCTCGCTCTACGAGATCTCGCTCGCCGTCGCCCGCGTGGTCATCACCGCGCGCGAGGGCAAGGAGGGCCTGTTCGTGAGCCGTCTGGACCTGTTCTCGGACGACGAGGACGACGAGGAGTAAATCGGTATGCACGAGGTTGGCATTGTCAACGGCATACTCGATACAGTGATTCGCGCGGCGCGTGGGGCGGGGGCCTCGCGCGCCGTTTTGGTAACGCTGCGTATCGGGGATATGACCGAGGTCGTGCGCGAGGCACTCGACTTTGCCTGGGAGACGTTTCGCGACGAGGACCCGCTCACGAAGGGCTGCGAGCTCGCCGTGGAGGAGATTCATCCGCAAAGCGAGTGTTTGGACTGCGGCGAGGTCTTCGACCACGACCGCTTCCATTGTCGCTGTCCCCAGTGCGGAGGCGCCAACGTGCGCCTGCTGCACGGCCGCGAGCTCGATATCGCGAGCATCGAGATCGAAACCCCCGACGATTAGTCCGCCCAGCCATCTAGTGATGGGGTATAAAGGGGCAAAAGTAAGGAGCGCCGAGTATGGCTGAGAAAACGATTGATATCGCATCGCCGATCCTGTCGCGCAATGAGCGTCTGGCGGATCAGCTGCGTCAGCGATTTACGGAGACAAACACCTACGTGATCAACGTCTTGTCGAGCCCCGGCTCGGGTAAGACCACCACGATTTTGGGCACCAACGAGCGCCTGCGCGACAAGGCCGGCCTGCGTTGCGCCGTTATCGAGGGCGATATCGCCTCGGACGTCGACGCCATCACTATGAAGGAAGCCGGCATGCCCGCCATCCAGATCAACACGGGCGGCCTGTGCCACCTTGAGGGCAATATGATCATGGAGGCCGTCGACGCCTTCGACCAGGCGGTTGGCCTGGAAAACATCGACGTCATCTTTATCGAAAATGTGGGTAACCTGGTCTGCCCGGTCGACTTTGACCTGGGCGAGAACCTGTCCATCATGATCCTCTCGGTGCCCGAGGGCGACGACAAGCCCATCAAGTACCCGGGTATCTTCCAGCACGCCGGCGCGCAGCTGCTCAACAAGGTCGATGTTGCCCCGGCTTTCGA
>CAKUCJ010000203.1 GCA_934643435.1 uncultured Collinsella sp. | reverse complement strand
GCTTTAAGCGTATGGCCACATACCGCGCCAACCGCGAAGAGCGCCGCCACGACATGCCGCGCGAAAGTTTCCTCTACGAACTGGATCTGACCGCCTAGATCGGGCAGCCACACCTAGTCATTTAGGAACGTTCCCAACGACTAGTCATCGGGGACAGTCTTCATAAGCAGTGCAAAAGGGCGGGTTTTCTCCGACAGCTGCCGGAGAAAACCCGCCCTAAATTTTACGGCGTTAGAACGTTCCGCCGCCGCCTCCGCCGGCGCCGCCACCGCCGCCGCCAGAGAAGCCGCCGCCTCCGCCGCCGCTCGAGCTATCGGAGCTCGATGCCAGCTCGCGGATACTCTCGTGATACACGCCATCGAACGAATCCATCGGCGACTCGTTACCGTAGTGATGGTAGTACCACCAGTAGCAGGGGTAATTGTCGTAGAAGCCGTCGGTCTCGCGCACCTCGGGCGGCACGGCCTCGGCAAGCTGGCGCAGGACTTCCTTCGAAACGCCCAGCGCCGCGCCCATTACCAGCAGTTTGTTCCACAGCACCAGGTCGCCCGGGATGGCTTCCTTTAGGCGCGTGAAGTCCTCGAGCCAATGCTTAAGCGCCTTGCAGCGAGCCGCCACCTCGGCGCCCTCCGGCGTAAAGCGGCGGAAGGTAAGGCCCACGCCAATGCCAACCAGCACGATGGGCACCGAGATCACCGCGGCGACAATGTTCGCCTGCGCGCCATCGGTAAAGAAGATGGACCCCACGGGGATAAAGGCAACCAAGATGCCAAGGACCAGGCAAAACACCATCGCGACAATGCCGTCCGAGGCAACGTACTCGCTGTCGGCCAGCTTGCCCTTAACGCTGTTCTTGTAGTCCTCGAGCTTGTCGCCCACGGGCGTAGCGTGCTGCTTGACGTAGTGCTGCAGCTCGTCGAACGTGCGCGAGCGATCGCCGTTCTCATCGGGCTTTACGCCGGCAAAGAACACCTTAAGCACCATGTGATCAATGCCCTTGGCAGACTTCCAGCCCGCCTCGCTCACCGTCACGCGGTACGTCTGCTCTTCTTTCTCGCGCCCCAGCAGGCCCTTCTTGGCCTTGATCACGGTCGCCTGTTCGAGCTTGATTACGCGATCGTCGGTAAGCTTCATGAGCGTGGCGATATATGCCTGATCGGGCACCTCGTTCCAACTCATAAGGGCCGAAAGGACGGCGGGATGGTCGGCCGAGGGCACGTCGCGGAAGTACTCGTCCTGGAAAAGCGGCTTTGGCTTGCGTTTGCGCAGCTTAAGCACAACGATTGTGCCGGTAAACGCCACCGCCGCGACAACACTCACCACGGCTAGCACGTTGGCGATCATGCGTGCATGGGCGCGGTGGGCGTTGGCTTCCTCGGCCCACGCTTTCTCCTCGCTCAGGATTGTCGGCATGCGCTCCTCACTCGAGGCGGAAAGCTGCGGCACCCAATCGCTGGGAAAGGCCACGCGCGCCTCGGCGAACTCGCCTTGGTGCACGCAGGGGATGGTATAGGTCACCATGGGCTCGTTCTCGTCGAGCGACACGTCGCCGGTCAGCGGGCCGTGACCCCACGCGCGGAAGTTATCGCCCTTGACGGCCGCCGTTCCAGCGGCGGCATTTGCGAAGTACACTTCCATCTCAACGTCATCGGAATCGGCAAACCAACCGTCGCCGACGAACTTCCAGTAGAGCTCGGCGGTATCGGACCAGTTCATGACCGCACCGGTCATGGTGTAGCTCACATAAAAGATCGCGCTGTCGCCGCTCTCGTGAGGGCTGAACACCTTGACTCTCACGCCGTCATCGGACTGCTCCACGGTATAGACGCCACGATCGCCCTTGTTTGCACTGTCGACCTTGTTAAACGCGGTGTCATCTTCCTCGACGCTCAACACGTCGACGCCCACCGAACCGCCTTGCTGGTTGGAGCCTGTATTGATGTCCCAGAACACGCCGTTGATATCGTCGTCGAAATCGAACTGACGCCCCTCGACAACGGTCAGCGAGCCATCGGCCTCGACCGTGGCGCCGATATAGGTTTGGCTCATGGAGTAACCGTCGGCGTTCGCGGCGGCGGGCAGCAGCAACAACGCAAGCGCGACGAGCGCGCAGACGGAAGCGAATCGCGCGAATAGGCGGCGCTGCCGACAGGTCTTGGCAACGGGGGCATTCATAGGCGCATCCTTTGTCTGTGATACCAACATCGTCATTGTCCCACGTTTGCGGGTATAGATGGCGAATATCTGGGCCAACGGAACGTCAAATGGGACAAAAGTCCCACCCAAGCCCGGCGGTTCGGGACACTCCTTGGATTAGTCATTGGGAGGTTCTTAAACGACTAGTCACTGGGGACACTCTTTGGCCGAGCATCGCCCTGGCAATAGATACCACTTCACAGCTCCGTCACAGGTGTAGCGGCTTTGTGTGGGCGCGGCGCGGTCTGATTGAGCCTGCGGTCGAAGGGCATAAAGCAGTTGAGCGAAAACGGTTTGCCCCTTTCCCGTTCGCTCGAGGATCATGTCCCCCTTTTCCGCGGAAACCCCGGCAGTTGCGAAGAGCTGCCGGGGTTTCTGTCGTTTGAAGGGCCGGCTGAGGAGCAGCAATCGAGGCGCCGAGCCGACGGCAGGGACACGCAGCGCACGACCACGGCAACTCACAAGCCACGGGAACGTCTCCCCTATCGCTCGCCGCGCTATACTCGTCCGCATGGATATCAATACGCTCGACATATCAACACCCGCCGCGGCCACGTCGACGGCAGCGGCGCCCGCCGACACGCCCGCGCCCGTCGTGGGCCGCTTCGCCCCGTCGCCCTCGGGCCGCATGCACCTGGGCAACGTGTTCAGCTGCCTGTGCGCCTGGCTTTCAGCCCGCAGCCAGGGCGGCCGCGTTGTACTGCGTATCGAGGACCTGGACGATCGCTGCAAACGGCCGGAACTCGCCGCCCAGCTGATCGACGACCTCGCTTGGCTGGGGCTCGAGTGGGACGAAGGCCCCTACTACCAGCACGATCGCCTGGACCTATATGAGGCCGCTCTGCACAAGCTGCAGAACGCCGGTCTCACCTATCCCTGCTTTTGCACGCGCGCCGAGCTCCACGCCGCAAGCGCGCCGCACGCCAGCGATGGCACGCCCATCTATCGCGGCGCCTGCCGGGGACTTTCAGCCGAAGAAATCGCCCGCCGCAGCGCCCTGCGCGCTCCGGCCACACGCCTGCGCGTGCCCGCCGTCGATGACCTCGTGGACGACGTGGTCGAGTTTGTAGACCGCACGTACGGCGCCCAATGCGAGGCGCTCGCCACCGAGTGCGGCGACTTTTTGGTGCGCCGCAGCGACGG
>CAKUCJ010000202.1 GCA_934643435.1 uncultured Collinsella sp. | reverse complement strand
TTGGAATGGCCTCCGCACAAGAGCGGTCCATCAATCGCGGCCGCCGCCTCGTCCACATAACGCGCCGCAGATTCCTGGGAGGGCACGGGGCACCGGAACGCCATGTTAAAGTCCTCTTTCCAGCCCACGATCGTGCTGTCGGTCCCGCGAAAGGAAAGGTAGCTAAATCCTGCCGGAAATCGGAACGTCATGGCTGCAAATTGCTCCGTCATCGACGCATCGTTCACGGCACGATAACCGCAAACGCGCACGCCGCGGTAGCGAGGACTTGCCGCAACAGCCTCCAGCAAGGCACGGCTCCCCTCCGGATCCCACAGGTCGCCAATCATGTCCCGGTAGCACTCGGCGCGCAATAGCTCACGCACATCCAGTCCCTGCCAGCCAGCAAGCTCCGGCATATCCCCCGGCAAGCGCAAATACGACAGCCATGCAAACACCAGGCTGTCCACCGCGCAGAACGGCCGTTCTTCAAACGAATCAAACGCCGTCTGGGCATAAGTCAAAAAGTTAGGCGAATCCGACATGCCTCTCCCCATCAACACTGGTGCAAAGTAACCTGACCCCAATGCACCAAAAAAGGCGCCCGGGCCGTGGGGCCCGGGCGCCTTTCATTGTAGCCTGTTGTCCAAAAGAGCTTGATTTAGCAGGAGAAATCGACGCTGTCGATGATGTCCTTGAGGGCCTTGGCAGAAGCGGTGAGCTCGCTCTGCTCGGACTCGTTCAGCGGCACGGGGACGCGGCAGACAACGCCGTCGCGACCGACGACGGTCGGCATGGAGATGGCCAGATCGGACAGGCCGTACTCGCCCACCATGAGCGAAGAAACGGGCAGAACAGTCTGCTCGTCACGCATGACAGCGGTGCAGATGCGCTTAACGGCCATGGCAACGCCGTAGTAGGTGGCGTGCTTCTTCTCGATGATGGTGTAGGCGGAGTTCTTGACGTCCTCGGCGATACGCTTCTCGGCAGCCTCGTGCTCCAGATGGCCGTGAAGCTCGCAGAAGGTGCTCAGCGGCACGCCGGCAACCTGGGCGCTGGACCAAGCGACGAACTCGGAGTCGCCGTGCTCGCCCATGACGTAGGCCTGGACATCGCGCGGATCGACCTCGACGTGGGCGCCGAGCATCTGCTGCAGACGACCGGTGTCGAGCACGGTGCCGGAACCGATGACGTGGCCCTCGGGCAGGCCGGACATCTTGATAGCGGCATAGGTCAGAACGTCGACCGGGTTGGAGACGATCAGCAGAATGCCGTCAAAGCCGGACTTCTTAATCTCGGGGATGATGGACTTAAAGATGTTGACGTTCTTGTTGACCAGGTCCAGGCGGGTCTCACCGGGCTTCTGGGCAGCGCCAGCGGTGACGACGATCATCGCGGCATCGGCGACATCGGAATAATCGCCGGCATAGATCTTCATCGGCTCGGCAAACGTCATGCCGTGCGCGATGTCCAGGGCCTCGCCCTCGGCGCGGTTCTTGTCCACGTCGATGAGGACCATCTCGGAGAACAGACCGCTCTGCATCAGTGCGAACGCCGAGGACGAACCGACGAAACCGCAGCCGACAATAGCGACCTTCTTCTCGTTAACCATTACAAACTCCCATCTCTCTCCACAAACAAACCGCCCAGGGCGACCCGAGCGGCTTGCCGTAATCCCAATACATCCAATCGGGACTTTGATTATGCTCCTATTGCAGTCAAATATCGACCGTTTACCGAAATTGTTTGCAGAATTCGTATAATAACTGCACGAAATCGGTTTCGAGCTATTGACTCACAAAAACGAATCCCTAATACAGGCCCGCTTCGCGAATAGCCTCAACAGCCAAAGCGATCTGATCGGGCGGCAGCACCAGCGCCATACGCACGTGCCCCTCGCCCGAAGGGCCAAAACTCGCGCCCGGCGTCACGACGACACCGGCCTTCTCCATGAGCTCCTCGCAAAACGCCATCGAGTCGGTGCGGCCGCCAGGGAGCTTGGCCCACACGAACATGGAGCCATGCGCGTTGGGGCGCTCCCAGCCCAAGCCTTCAAGACCGTCGCACAGGGCATCGCGGCGCTCCTGGTACTTCAGGCGCTGCGCCTCGACCTCATCGCGCGGGCCGTTGAGACAGGCGATGGCGGCCTTCTGGATCGGGAAGAACATGCCAAAGTCGATCTGGCTGCGCAGCTTGGCAAAGGCCGAGACCACGTCCTCGCGACCGACCAAAAAGCCGATGCGGGCGCCGGTGACGTTAAACGACTTGGAGAGCGAGAAGAACTCCACACCCACCTCGAGCGCACCGGGATACTGCAGGAAGCTGCCGCCCGGCTCGCCGTCGAACACGATGTCCGAGTAGGCGTTGTCGTGGACAATCAGCAGGTCGTGCTCGCGGGCGAAAGCGATAATCTCCTCGTAGACCTCGGGCGTGCCCACCGAACCCACCGGGTTGGCGGGCAGCGAAACGATCATGTACTTGGCGCGGTCGGCGACCTCCGGATCGATACCCGCCACGTAGGGCAGGTAGTTGTGCTCGGCGACCAGCGGGTAGTACTCGAGCTTGGCATCGGCGATCTTGGCGCCCGCCTCAAAGACCGGGTAGCACGGATCGGGCACCAGGATGGTGTCGCCCGGGTCGAGCAGCGCCAGACCCAAGTGGCCCACGCCCTCCTGCGTGCCGTTGCACGACTGCACCATGGATGGCGTAATGCCCGAAACACCAAAGCGGCGCTCGTAGTAATCGCACACGGCCTGCTTAAGCTCGGGCAGATCGCGCAGAGCGTACTTCCACATCTCGGGATCCTGGGCTGCCTGCGTAAGCGCCTCGACCACATGGTCGTACGGCTTAAAGTCGGGCGTTCCCACGCTCATGTTGTAAATGGTCTTACCCTGGGCCTTAAGCGCAAGAAGCTTGTTGTTGAGCGAGGCGAAAACCTCCGCGCCAAAGCGGTCGAGACGCTGGGATGCCTGCATGGTGCCACCTTTCGATACAAAAAGCGCGGCGCTCCGACAAGAGCGCCGCGCGATACGGGCCATCAGATTGCAAAAGTGTAACGCTTGCAACCCCCATATTGGTTCAATTTAAGCAACCTCAGTCAATCGGATTGAGCGCGTCGATCTGGGCGAGCCAGAGGCGGCTCGATGCATCGCTCGGCATGCGCCAGTCACCGCGCGGGCTGAGCGTGACCGAGCCCACCTTGGGACCGTCAGGCAGGCAACTGCGCTTAAACTGCTGGGCAAAAAAGCGACGATAGAACGTACGCAGCCACGCGTGGATGGTCGCCTCGTCGTAGACACCCTCAAAGCTCTTGAGCGCCATGCGGTAGATCTTGCCCGGCTCAAAGCCAAAGCGCAGCAGGTAATAGAGGAAATA
>CAKUCJ010000201.1 GCA_934643435.1 uncultured Collinsella sp. | reverse complement strand
CGCCAAGCTTCTTGAGCTTCATAATCAGTCTCCTTCCGGTGACCCCGTTTGATTCAGAGGTCTGCAAAAACTGTTGGCTATTATGCACCCGTAAGTGCGAATCTGCAATTAGAAAACTGATTGAAACAAACCCATAACGTGAATGAAACCTTCTACCTTGTGACGGTTATAGCTGCTGCAATGATCTCAATAAGTTGATTTCAGCTGCATAACCTGCAAGTTCGTTCGGAGTCTCCAAAATAAACGGCAGCGAACGCAAACGACCATTCGATACAATATTCTGCATAACCTGCATGCCACCGCCAAATTCCTCGCTACCAAGATAGCCCTTGCCGATGCACTCGTGGCGGTCTTTATGGGCGCCGCAGGGGTTCTTGGAATCGTTGATATGCACGGCGCACAAGCGATCGATACCCACCACGCGGTCGAACTCGTCGAGCACACCGTCAAGATCGTGAATGATATCGTAGCCGGCATCACTCACATGGCAGGTGTCCAAGCAAACGCCCAGCTTGTCCGACAACTCGGGACGTTTTGTAGCAACGCCCTCAATAATGCGCGCCAGCTCTTCAAAGCTACGACCCACCTCGGTGCCCTTGCCCGCCATGGTCTCGAGCAGCACCGTCGTCTGCTGGCCCTCAAACATCACCTGGCACAGGGTATCGATAATCATCTGAATGCCGGCGTCGGGACCCTGTCCCACATGCGCACCGGGGTGGAAGTTGTAGTAGTTGCCGGGCAGCGCTTCTAGACGTTGCAAGTCCTCGGCCATGGCCTCCAAGGCAAACTCGCGCGCCCGCTCCTTGGCAGAGCAGGGGTTATAGGTATAGGGGGCATGCGCCACCAACGGCCCAAAGTCGTTGAGCGCCATAAGCTCGCGCAGAGCCGCCACGTCATCCATATCGAGGTCTTTCGCCTTGCCGCCGCGCGGGTTGCGCGTAAAGAATGCAAAGGTGTTGGCGCCAATGGATAGCGCCGTCTCCCCCATCGCCCGATAGCCCTTCGTCGTGGACAGGTGACACCCGATCGTCAGCATCTCCAGCTCTCCCCCATCAGTTGCGGTGAAATAGTCCCTGTTTAAGCCCTATTCTGCCGCAAACAGGAACTATTCCACCGCAAGTTAAAAAAGGTCATCAGGAGCGCGTTTTGCCGAAGGCTTTGAGCACAGCCGTCACCGGACCGGGCTGAAAACGTCGGCGCACGTCGTCGAGACGTTCGGGGATATCGATATGCTGCGGGCAGTGGCGCGCACATTTGCCGCACTTGACACAATTGCTCACGAGCTTGGGCTCGCTCGTCCGCACCGCACTCGCCGTAAAGTATTGCGACAGCCCCGTAAACCAGCTGTGCGCGTAGCTCGCGTTGTAGGCGGCAAAGCAGCCGGGGATGTTGATGCCCTTGGGACACGGCATGCAGTAGCCGCACCCCGTGCAGGGTACACGATTCGATTTCTCAAACTCTTCCAGCACGCGAGCGATGGTATCGAGCTGGCCTGTTGTCATCGAGTCCGGCAGCGCACGATCGGCCAGCGCCGCGTTCTCGTCCACCTGCGCAGCATCGGTCATGCCCGAAAGCAGCATGGTTACCTGCGGATGGTTCCACACCCACGAAAGCCCCCAAGCAGCCGGTGTCTTCAGATGCGGATCGTTCGCGCTATCGAGCACGGCGCGGGCCCGCGGCGGCAGCTTGCCCGCCAGACGTCCGCCCAACAGCGGCTCCATCACAAACACCGCAAGCCCGCGCTCGGCAGCGGCCAAGAGCCCCGCCGTTCCCGCCTGATAGCGTTCACCGGCGTAGTTGTACTGAATCTGGCAGAAGTCCCAGTCATACGCATCGAGCATCGTAATGAAATCCGAGGCGCTGCCGTGGTACGAAAAGCCTATCTGGCGAATACGCCCCGCAGCCTTGTGGCGCGCAATCCAGTCCTCGATACCCAACGCAACCACACGCTCCCATTGCGCGGGCGAGGTGATGTTGTGCATAAGGTAGTAGTCGATATGGTCAGTCCGCAAACGGCGCAGCTGCTCATCAAAATAGCGGTCGAAATCCTCCGCAGATTTGCACGAAGCATGCGGCAGCTTAGTCGCGAGTAAAACCCGGTCGCGCAGGCCCAGGCGCTCAAGCGAAGCGCCCACACAGGCTTCGTTGCCGGGATAGAGATAGGCCGTGTCCAGGTAGTTAATCCCCTGCTCCACCGCGCGTGCAATGATGGCGCCGGCCGTCTTCGGATCCGGGCGTCCCGGCGCGCCGGGAAACCTCATGCACCCCAGCCCCAACGCCGAGATACGGTTGCCGCTTTTGGGGTCAACGCGATACTGCACGGCCCCTCCTCTCCCACCAAGGCCCTGATAAGGCGAAACAAATCCGTCACGTCATCGAAACACATCGGAATCGCAATTGAGAACGTATCGTAACGCAGCAGAAATCGAGCCGTCACGGCGCCGCTTTAACATCAGCAAAAAGCCCGATGAAAGGAGCCAACCATGCCCGCGCTCGACCTTTGGAACCTCGCCTCCCAGCTCAAAAGCACCGATTATCGCTGGATCGATCTCACCCACACACTCTCGTGCGACACCCCGCACTGGTTTGGCTTTAAGCCGTTCGAGTCCACCAAGCTCTTCGACTACCTGCCCGGAACGCCCGTGGACATGCTCGCCCCCATGCGTTGCTTCCAGTATTCGGTCGCTTCTCAGTACGGCACCCACGTCGATGCACCGCGCCACTTTCATGCAGACGGCCGCTCCCTCGGCGAGATTGAGCCCATCGAGTTTATGCATCCGCTCTGTGTGATCGACAAGCACGAGGAGTGCGCCGCAAACCCCGACTTTGTCCTGACCGTCGAGGACCTCAAAGCCTGGGAGGACGAGCACGGTCGCATTCCCGAGGACGCCTTTGTCGCCTTCCGTTCCGATTGGTCCAAGCTGGCCGATCTCGAGAACAAGGACGAGGATGGCCAGCCCCATTACCCCGGTTGGGACCTCGACGCCATCAAGTGGCTCGTCGAGGAGCGCAATATCGGCGTCATCGGCCACGAGCCCGCAGATACCGACCCGGCGACCGTCACCACGCGCGAGGACGCCTACCCCTATCCCGGAGAGCAATACATCCTCTCGGTCGACCGCTATCAGATTGAAGTCATGGACCATCTGGATGAGCTCCCCGCCACAGGCGCTGTCATCTTCTGCACCTTCCCCAAAGTTCGCGATGGCGTCGGATACCCCGCGCGCGTCTTTGCGGTCTGCCCCACGGCGTAAGTCCCAGCGCGTCCGCTCTTCTAAATAACCGTCGTCCCGCACCCGCAAGGCGCCCCGGCGGCATACAATCCATCAGGCGCCCCATACGCGGGCGCCTTTCATATGAGGAGATG
>CAKUCJ010000200.1 GCA_934643435.1 uncultured Collinsella sp. | reverse complement strand
TCCTCGTCCACGATACAGCAGGCTCCATTGGCGATGAGATAGTTGGTGCCGCGCGACTCGGGCGACAGAATGGAGCCCGGCACCGCGAGCAGCTCGCGCCCCAAGTCCATAGCGGCCTCGGCGGTCGAGAACGTACCCGAGGGCATGCCCGCCTCAGACACAAAGAGTGCCTGCGACAACGCGGCGATGATGCGATTGCGCCGCGGGAAGGCGAACTTGCGCGGACCCATGCCCCACGGCGAGATCGACACGACTGCACCGCCCGTATCGAGCGTACGCGTGATGAGACCGGCACTTGAGCGCGGATAGACCACATCGGCGCCCGTCCCCAGCACCACAACGTGCTTGCCGCCGGCGTTGACAGCAGCCCAGCCCGACGCCTGGTCGCAACCGACCGCGCCACCCGAGACAACCGTCACCCCCGCCTCCACAGCGACCTTGGCCGCGAGCTCTGCCACGGCAAGACCGTAGGGAGACGCCTTGCGCGCACCGATAATCGAGAGCGCCGGCGTCGAAAGCACCTCCGGGTCTCCACGCACATAGAGTGTCTGAGGAACATCGGAGAGCTCTAGAACAGTTGCCGGAAACAACTCATCCCCGGGATGCAGCTCGTATGTCGCCTCAGCCATCACTGATCCCTCCTTCCCTGATACATGGCGGCCTCGAGCACATGGTCTTGCGTCACCCGCTCGCTTTCGGCGACATCGGCGATGGTGCGTGCGATACGCACCAGGCGCACGATGCCGCGGCCCGTAAGATGCGTGCGCTTCGATAGGCCCAGCACGCACTTTTCCGCCGCCCCATCGAGCGCAAAGGTCGACACGACGCCATCGATGGAGCGAGACTCATCGTCCTCGGCCTCGGCGTCCGCATCGTCCATATGCGACTCGCGCCAGGCGCGGAAGGCTCGGCCGCGGATGACGTAGTCGCGCAACTCGGCCGACGACATGCCCTCGGCGCCCTCGATAATCACCTGCGGGTCGGGACGGGTCACATCGAGCATCATGTCGATGCGGTCGGCCAAAGGACCGCGCAACTTTGCTCGGTAGCGCTCGACCATCGAGGCAGAACAGCGGCACGGCACTTCGCGATCGCCCAAAAAACCGCAGGGGCAGGGATTGCTCGCCGCCAGCAGCTGAAAACGCGACGGGAAGGTAAACGCCCCGTCAACGCGCACGATCCTCACGTAGCCGCGCTCGATGGGCTGGCGAAGCGTCTGCAGCACGCCGGTAGGAAACTCGGCGAGCTCGTCCAAAAAGAGCACGCCACCATGCGCCAGACTGATCTCGCCCGGATGCACCGGGCGACCTCCACCAATGAGGCCGGCCGTCGAAATGCTGTGATGCGGGCTGCGGAAGGGCCGATGCCCCGCCAGCAGCCCATCGATGTTCTCGCCCAAGACCGAATGGATGCACAGCGCCTCCTGCTGGTCCTCAACGGAAAGCTCGGGCAAGATGCCCGTCATACGACGCGCCAGCATGGTCTTGCCCGATCCTGGGGACCCGATCATCAGCAAGCCGAGCTCTCCTGCCGCCGCGAGCGCCATACCGCGTTTGGCGACCTCCTGACCCAGTACATCGGCATAATCGAGCTCGGGCTCAAAGGTCGCCTCGACGCCTTCGGAATCCAAATAGTGCCGAGCCGCCTCGCCCATACCGTGGGCAAGCTGCGACAGATGATCGATAAAACCACAGTCGACCCCCGCAAGCGGAACATGTTGGTCGGACCTGCCGGCGATAAAGGAAAGCCCCATATCGCGCGCCAGCAGCTGAAACGCCACCTCGCCCTTGACGGGAAGCACCGTGCCATCCAGACCGAGCTCGCCGGCAATGAGACAGCGATCGAGATTGTCGCGGGGAATCTGTCCGTCGGCAGCCAACACCGCGATGGCAATCGGCAAGTCGAAGCCGCTACCGGTCTTACGGATATCGCCGGGCGCCAAGTTGACGGTGATGCCCGAGCGCGGGATCTCGAACCCTGCAGAGCGCATCGCGCAGCGAATACGCCCGCGCGACTCCATCACCTCCATGCTCGGGATGCCAAGCATCTGGATACCCGGAATGCCGCCCGCAAGCGACACCTCAACCGTGACGGGAATCGCCTCGACGCCGCGAATACAGGCAGCGTGAACGGCAAAGGTATCAAACGCCATCACGACACCTGCCAATCGAACGCGTTGTACTGATGCTCGATCTCGGCGATATGCCCGCCGCGAATAGTGACGCCCACGGCATCGAAGCGGATCGCCTTGAGCGGATAGTGTTCCATGAGATAGCAACTCGCGATTCGACGATATCGCCGTTGCTTTTGGGCGTTCACCGCCTCCTCAGGGAACACGCGCGTATCGCAATCCAGCGCAACCCGCCTGGTCTTAACCTCGGCCATCACCACGACATCGTCGAGCTCGTCGAGCAGCACCAGATCTGCCTCGCCCTCCGAGCAGCGATAGCCCTGCTCCAGCAATGCGTAGCCGCGCTCGTTAAAGTAGTCGATAGCGATGAGCTCGCCCAGCATACCGAGCTCACGCGGACTGAGACCCTTGATAAACTCGGGCGTGATCGACCCGCAATCGAGCTCCCCCTCTTCCCAACGCTCCTTGAGCTGCTGCGTCTTGCTCATTTTGCCTGCGGCACACATGGGGTCTCCTTTCCCGCTCCCTGCATTGCCCCGATAATGAGGGCAGGCTTCATGCGGGTAAGTACCGGAAACAAACCAAAAGCCAACCAAACGCGAACAAAAGAGGGGCCGCGCGCAACAATAGCGTTGCGCGCGGCCCCTACCAGCAGATTTATAGAACCCTTAAGGTCCTTGTCTCCACAATTGACCTAAAAAAGGCGCTCGGTCTGCAGAAAGTTTCCGCAAAAGCTCACGCGGTGCAGCGGAGAAAGACCGTGTTTGCGAATGGCCTCGATGTGCTCGGGGCTCGCATAGCCCTTCGACTCAGCCAGATGGTACTCGGGATACTCGGCGTCGTACTCGACCATCATCTCGTCACGCGTGACCTTGGCCATAATGGAGGCGGCGGCGATGCAGGCAATCTTGGCATCGCCCTTTACCACATCGCGCTCATTGGGAACAGCGCCCAAGGGGTTGCCGTCCATGAGCACACAATCGGGTTCAAGTCCCGTATCGGCCACGGCACCTGCCACGGCGGCTCGGATGGCGCGGGCCATACCCATATCATCGATATCCGCAGGCGCGATATGGCAAAAACCGATCGCTGTCGCGACCTCGGCAATCTTCACCGAGAGCAGCTCGCGACGCGCCGGCGTGAGCTTTTTGGAATCGTTGATGCCCCAAACGCGCGGCTCCATGGGAAGGCACACGGCGCACACCGTCAAAGGACCGGCCACCGAGCCGCGACCCACCTCGTCGACACCC
>CAKUCJ010000199.1 GCA_934643435.1 uncultured Collinsella sp. | reverse complement strand
CTCAAAGGCCACCTTCTTGGGTACGTCGACACCCAGGAAGGTAATGCGCCCGCCGCTGAGCGTGACGCTCTCGAGCCCAAGGCGCTCGCCGCGAATGCGGATGCGCGCGCGGTTGAACAGGTTGAGTCCCGCCAACGGCAGCTCACCGTGCGCGGCCTCGGTCTCCTCCTGCACCTCGTCGATGCTCTCCAGATCCTCGGCCGCCGCGAGCTTTCGGTACACGAGCACGCGCTGATCCACCGCCGGCATGTACTCCTCGGACAGGAAGTAGTCGGCCGGCAGGTTGATGCCCACGCTCGCCGCCTCCACGCCGGCATCGTCATCGCCGCGCGCCTCGGCCACGGCCTGTCCCAGCATCTGCGTAAACAGGTCAAAGCCCACGCTCGACAGGTTACCGTGCTGCTCGGCGCCCATAAGCGAGCCGGCGCCGCGGATCTCCAGGTCGCGCATGGCGATGCGCATGCCGCTGCCCAAGTCCTGGAACTCGGAGAGCGCGGTCAGGCGCGCCGTGGCCTCCTCGGTCAGCGGCAGCTCGCCGGGGAACATAAAGTACGCGTAGGCCTGCGTGGCCGAGCGGCCCACGCGGCCCTTGAGCTGGTAGAGCTGCGCCAGACCCAGACGCTGCGAGTCCTCGATGATGAGCGTGTTGGCCGTCGCGTTGTCGATGCCGCTCTCCACGATGGTCGTGGCGATGAGCACGTCGATCTTCTTGGTCGCGAACTCGATCATCACGTCCTCGACCTCGCGCGGACTCATCTTGCCGTGTGCCACGCCCACGCGCGCCTCGGGCGCGGCCTCGTGCACGCGCGCCACGGCGTCATCGATGGTCTTGACGCGGTTGGACACGTAGTACACCTGGCCGCCGCGGCCCACCTCCAGGCGAATCGCCGCGCTCACCACATCGGGGTCGTACTCCCCCACGTGTACGATCACGGGCCGGCGCCCGGTCGGCGGCGTGGTGATCAGGCTCATGTCGCGCACGCCGCTCGTGGCCATCTGCATGGTTCGCGGAATGGGCGTTGCCGAAAGTGTGAGCACGTCGATCTGCTCGCGCAGGTTCTTGAGCTGCTCCTTGTGCTGCACGCCAAAGCGCTGCTCCTCGTCGATAATCACCAGGCCCAGGTTCTTGGGGTTCACGTCGGCCGAAAGCAGGCGATGCGTGCCGATGAGCACATCAATCGTGCCCTCGGCAAATGCCTTGAGCGCGCGCTTTTGCTGCGCCGGCGTACGGAAGCGGCTGAGCACCTCGACCTCAAGACCAAACGGGGCAAAGCGCTCAAAGAACGTCTCGTAGTGCTGCTGGGCCAAAATGGTCGTGGGACAGAGCACCATGACCTGACGGCCGGAGTCCACGCACTTAAACGCCGCACGCAGGGCGACCTCGGTCTTGCCAAAGCCCACGTCGCCGCACAGCAGGCGGTCCATGGGCTTGGGCGCCTCCATGTCGGCCTTAATGTCGGCGATGGCCTCCAGCTGGTCGCGCGTCTCATCGTAGGGAAAGCTCTGCTCCATCTCGATCTGCTCGGGCGTATCGGGCGGGCAGGCGATGCCGGTGATCGACGAACGGCGCGTATAGAGGTCGACCAGGTCAAACGCCAGCTTTTTGGCATTCTTGCGCGCCTTGTTGGTGGCACGCGTCCAGTCGGCAGTATTGAGCCTGGTCAGGCGCGGCTTGTCGCCGTCGGGGCCAACGTAGCGCGTGATGCGGTCGACCTGCTCGAGCGGCACGTAGAGCTTGTCGCCGTCGGCGTATTCCAGCAAAAAGTAGTCGCGCTCCTTGCCGCCCACTTCCTGGCGCGCGATCTCGCTAAAGAGCGCGATGCCGTGGGTGGCATGCACCACGTAGTCGCCCGGCTTAAAGGGGAAGGTAATCTGCGTAATGTCCACCTTGCGGCGGCTGCGCGCGCGGTTGGCGTCCATGCGGGCGTTGAGGTCGGCAATCGAGAACACGGCCAGATTGGCGTCGGGCACCACCACGCCTTGCGGAAGCGCAGCATCCACAAAAGTCACGCGTCCGCGCGAGATGGTGGGCACGGCAGCGCCGGCGGCAGCCTGGGCGGCGCCGGCCTCCAGAGAGCGGGCGTTGAGTGCGTCCGCCTTGCGATCGCGGATCGAGGCATGGGCCTCCTGGCGGGCGGCTCGATCGGCAGAATCCGCCGCCGCCACGCGCACGCGATCGCCGATAAGGCCCGCGTTTTCGGGCGCTGCCGTCAGCGATTCCTCAAAGGTAATACCCTCGTCGCCAAAAGTGAGCTCCATCGACTCGCGCGCGCCGCGGTCGGGAATGGCGAACACGCAGGCATAGCGCTTGCCCACAACTTCCTGGATGCGTGTCATAAAGCGATTGTCCGAACCCGCAATAGCCGGCTGCTCAATCTTGAGCTCGGCGGTCACCGCACCACCGGCACGAATGAGGCTCACGTAGTTCAGGCGCTGCTGAGCGCCAAAGTCGAGTTGCTGGGCGCGCACGTACAGGCCGTCCAGACGGTCGACCCCCGCCTCGCCGGCACGGGCCTCGATATCCTCGTAGGAGCGTAGGCAGTCGTCGAACAGCGAGCGCGGCTCGGACAGGACCACGAGCGCCTTGCCGCTCACATGCGCCAGCGGGCTCACGGTCTGGCCATACATCACCGGCAAAAAGCGGTCGAGCTCGGGCGTGACGATGCGCGCATCCACCATCTCGAGCAGCGCGGCCAGCTTGCTGTCGCTCTGACTGGCGCGATAGAGCGCCACGTGCATGTTGTGAACAGCCTCGTCGGTGAGCGCAAGCTCGCGACAGGGGAAGATCTCGATGCTGTCCTCGTTGCCGATGGTTTGGCCCGTGGAGCTCACCATGCGACGGATGCGGTCGATCTCGTCGCCAAAGAACTCGATGCGCACGGGCGCCTTTTCCTGCGCGGGAAACACCTCGACGGTGTCGCCGTGCACGCGGAACAGACCGGGCGCGTCGGCAGCGCCGGCATTGGTGTAGCCCATGCCCACCAGACGCTGCGGCACCTCGTCAAAGGGAATCTCCTCGCCCACTGTAAAGGTCGTGGACTCCCAGTAGCGGCTCTCGACCGGCGGCACACAGCGCAGCAAGGCGCGGGCCGAGGCAACCATGATGCAGTTGTCGCCGCGCACGATGCGCCCGAGCGCCTCGCAGCGCTGGGCCACCACGGCGTCGTCGGGCGCCTGCTCGCGCCAGGGATAGTCCTTGCGCTCGGGGAAGCGACACACGTGCGCCAGGCCCACATAGGCGGCAAGGCTGCGTGCGGCGCGATCGGCCGCATCCTCGCCACTCACGATGTAGACCGTAGGACGCGGGCGACGCGCAAACTGGGCGGCGGCCATAAGCGTGCGGCCCGACTGCGACACGGCCAGCGTCACGTCCTCGCCGGCATC
>CAKUCJ010000198.1 GCA_934643435.1 uncultured Collinsella sp. | reverse complement strand
CGGATACTGCGGTCCTTTCGACATTGAGTTTTTTGTCAAGGATAATTCAGTAAGTTTGAACGAATGCAATTTTAGACAAAGCGGATTGATGTTCAGCATTGTTGAGAGAGGGATTCCTCTTCCTCTGATGTGGATTGCGAGCTTAGCTTTCGAGAATGTAGGGGAACATGTGAAGTTCAATTCGTCGCGCGATGAGTCTTTCGCAAATGAACGCTTTTTGCTTTCTTCTATCGTAAAGCGTGAGGAGAAGATGGCACTGGCTTTGAAGAGACTCATTAAAGCAAAGCACTATGCCTATTGGGCGAAGGATGACTTGCGTGGCAGCATTGCTTGGTATCGATAATTTTTTAAGGTTGGCAAAGAATTTTCACTTAAATTATTAAAGGAGCAAAATATGAGAAAAGTGCTCGTCACCGGAGCCGCTGGCTTCATCGGTGCGTTCCTCGTCAAGAAGCTGCTCGAGGAGACCGATGACGTCATCGTCGGCCTCGACAACCTCAACAGCTACTACGACCCTGGCATCAAGGACGCGCGACTGCGCATGCTGGCAGAGGCCGATTCTGACGGCCGCTTCACCTTCGTGCGCGGCGACCTGTGCGACGCCGCCCTCATCGAGCGCCTGTTCGCCCAGAACGGCTTCGACGTCGTGGTGAACCTCGCCGCCCAGGCGGGCGTCCGCTACTCCATCGAGAACCCGCGCGTCTACCTCGAGAGCAACCTCGTCGGCTTCTTCAACATCCTCGAGGCATGCCGCCACCATCCGGTGAAGCACCTGGTCTACGCCAGCTCCAGCTCGGTCTACGGCGGCAACAAGAAGGTTCCGTTCTCCGAGGAGGACCGCGTCGACTCCCCGGTGTCGCTTTATGCCGCCACCAAGAAGTCCAACGAGCTCATGGCCGCCACCTACTCCAAGCTCTATTCCATCCCGGCGACCGGCCTGCGCTTCTTCACGGTGTACGGCCCCATGGGCAGGCCCGACATGGCCTACTTCGACTTCACCGAGAAGCTGCGCCGCGGCGACACCATCAAGATCTTCAACATGGGAGACTGCCGCCGCGACTTCACCTACGTCGACGACATCGTCGAGGGCGTGAGTCGCGTCATGGACGCCGCGCCCGAGGTGAAGATGGGCGAGGACGGCCTGCCGCTCGCCGCGCACCGCGTCTACAACATCGGCAACTCCCATCCCGAGAACCTGCTGGACTTCGTCGACACGCTGCAGCGCGTGCTGGTTGAGGAGGGCGTGCTGCCCGCTGATTATGACTTCGAGGCCCACAAGCGGCTCGTGCCGATGCAGCCCGGCGACGTGCCCGTCACGTATGCCGACACCACGGCACTCCAGCGCGACCTGGGCTACAAGCCCGCAACCCCGCTCGAAGATGGCCTGAGGGCCTTCGCCATGTGGTATAAGCGCTACTACAACATTTAGGAAATCATGGCCCTGTAACAGGGGCCATTTTTAGTGTGGATTTTTGTTCTTTGACAATTGGAGACTGAAATGAAGATCGCTGTCGCCGGTACCGGCTACGTCGGCCTGTCCCTCGCTGTCCTACTCTCGCAGCACAACGTGGTGCACGCGCTGGACATCGTGCCCGAGAAGGTCGAGAAGATCAACAACTACGTATCGCCCATCCAGGACGACGAGATCGAGCGTTTTCTTGCTGAGGCAAAGGCTGGGGAGCGCGAGCTCGGCCTGCGCGCCACCGTCGACGTGGCGGAGGCCTACGCGGGTGCCGACTACGCCGTCATCGCCACGCCCACCAACTACGACTCGGACAGGAACTTCTTCGACACGAGCTCCGTCGAGGCCGCCATCGCCGCCGTTCGCTCGGTGAACCCGGACGCCTGGATCGTCATCAAGTCGACCATCCCGGTGGGCTACACCGCGGGCCTGCGAGAGAGGCTGGGCGACAGCAAGATCTTCTTCAGCCCGGAGTTCCTGCGCGAGAGCAAGGCGCTCTACGACAACCTGCACCCCTCCCGCATCGTGGTGGGCGCGCCGAAGGACGACGCCGATGCCGTGGCGGCCGCGGAGCGCTTCGCCGGCCTGCTCGCCCAGGGCGCCGAACCCGCCGAGCTGGAGCGCGAGAATGCTGACGGCACCGTGGGCATCCCGGAGCTCGTGCTGGGCACCACCGAGGCCGAGGCCGTGAAGCTCTTCGCCAACACCTACCTTGCGCTGCGCGTGGCCTACTTCAACGAGCTCGACACCTACTGCGAGGTGCGAGGCCTCAACACCCGCGAGGTCATCGACGGCGTGTGCCTGGAGCCGCGCATCGGATCGCACTACAACAACCCCAGCTTCGGCTACGGCGGCTACTGCCTGCCCAAGGACACAAAGCAGCTGCTGGCCAACTACAGGGACGTGCCGCAGAACCTGATCGAGGCCATCGTCGAGGCCAACCGCACCCGCAAGGACTTCGTCGCCGACGAGGTGCTGCAGATGGTGTGGGACTGCGTGTACGCCGGCAAGGAGAGGCCGGTCGTGGGCGTGTACCGCCTGACGATGAAGTCCAACTCCGACAACTTCCGAGCGAGCTCCATCCAGGGCGTCATGAAGCGCGTGAAGGCCAAGGGCGTGCCCGTGGTGGTCTACGAGCCCACGCTGGACGCGCCGGAGTTCTTCGGGTCCGAGGTGACGCACGACCTTGAGGCCTTCAAGTCCGGCTGCGACGTGATCGTCGCCAACCGCTGGAGCGACGAGCTCGCGGACGTGGCGGACAAGGTCTACACGAGGGATCTGTTTAAGCGGGACTAGTTTCGCAGACTGGCAATCTGGAACGCATTAAGGACTCAGTTGATAAGGAATATATCTTGACCGATAAAGCGCTTAAGGAAACTTATATAAAATGGGCTACAAGATGCAAAGACTCAGATATTGCTATATTATCCGAGTTTAACGAGGACCAAGTTAAAGATGCCTTCTTTCGTGAATTGGCTTTCGGAACCGGCGGCCTGCGCGGCAAGCTGGGTCTTGGTCCCAACCGCCTGAATTCATACACCGTCGGTAAGGCTACGCAAGGTCTGGCGGATTACTTAAATAGCACTTTTGAGAACCCGACAGTCGCGCTTTGCAGGGATACCCGTCATGGCTCCGAGGAATTCGCGCGCCGCGCTGTTGAGGTCCTCGCCGGCAACGGCATCAAATCCTATCTGTTCGCTCGCGTCGAGCCCACCCCTGCGCTGAGTTTCGCCGTCCGCGTGTTGGGCTGCTCGGCCGGCGTCAACATCACCGCGTCGCACAATCCCGCGGCATACAACGGCTACAAGGTCTACGGCCCCGATGGCTGCCAGATCACCGTCGAGGCGGCGAAGGCCATCCAGGCGGACATCGACCCCATCGACTGCTTCGATGGCGTAAAAGCGATGGCGTTCGATAGGGCCCTGGAAG
>CAKUCJ010000197.1 GCA_934643435.1 uncultured Collinsella sp. | reverse complement strand
CGACGACCCATAACGGGCTGGTGGAACATAGAATCAGCCATGCCATCCTCCTTATGAGATAGGACAAAGAAATGTTCGGTCGGACACATGTCGAGACGACCCGATCCGAACCATCAAAACGCGACCCGTTGCTATGGCTGGTTATGCACAACAGGCCAACGTTTTGCAATACAGTAGCGCATTTTATGCACGAATGAACCTTCTTTCCGGTTAACGGTCGAGAAATTCTTTAGTTGGGCGAAGTATGTGGGGATATTTTGACTCTGTTACAAGTCTGTAAACAAAAAGGGCCCCGCACATGCGGGACCCTTTACAAACGTATATACGACGATGCTTAGTAGCCAACGATGCCCTGCGGGAAGAAGAACATGCACAGAACGACACACACGGCAAAAACGACGGCCATGATGACGGTCAGGCGATCGAGGTTCTGCTCCATGACGCCCGTGGCAGAGCTGGAGTTATACAGCGAGCTGGCAATCATATCCGAAACGCCGGTACCCTTACCGGAGTGCATCAGAACGAGAATCGTCAGCGCCACGGCAGAGACAGCCCAAACGACAAACAGAAGAATCTGGAACGGACCCATAGATAAGCTCCTTAATAGAACAATTCAAACTCCAGTACTGTACCACAACCTCCAACACTCCCCCACCTGCCATTTAGGGACGGGGTAGAAATGGCAGAAATAGCTATTGATTTTCATCAATTAAAGTGTTTTAAGAGCATTTTGAACGACATAGCGGCCCAGCCCTGTAAGACGAACTATTTGTCGCTCGCTAAACCCAGCCCTATACAGCCTGCGAACAGCCTCGGCACGTTCAAATGGGCAGGGAAGCCCCATGACATCGCGGGCATCCATACCGTCCAAGACTCCCCTGGCTTTACGCTTTTGCTCAAATACCGTCATTGAACGACCCGAATTCAATACATAGGTATCCTTGCGGCCCGACTTGCTAAAGGATTCAAAATTCCCTTGTCCGCCGATTAGACTGAACAGGACATTTCGGTCCAAATGACCGCCTTCACCAAGATATGCTTGATAACTACTCCATGGATAATTTTCCGGACGGCAGCCGAGCTCGATAGGATTGTCATGAATGTAACGAATCGCCTGCATAAAGTAATCGTTTGATTCAATTGCCTTACTTTTATACCGGTCCTGAAATACAGGGCCGCAATGTCCGGTCACCTTGTTGAAAAACTGACCATAGAGGGTTCCAATATAGTGAACGACTTCCCACATATGGTCCTCGCGATCCGAAAGCAGCATGTGCACATGATTGTCCATGAGGCACCAAGCACATAACGATGCCTTGTACTGCGAACATGCTTCACCGGCAACGGATAAAAAGAACCTGCGCTGATAGTCCTCTTCGAATAGGTACTGCTTGCCACAGCCTCTCATCATCACGTGGTAATAGCCGTAGGGGGACTTAACTCTCGCCTGTCTTGTCATCGTTGGGCCTCGCAATCCGTATGCTCTTATGCTGCAGACTCTACCCAGCTAGAGGTAAAGCATGATCGACGACAGAGGATACTTAGCCAGCGGTAAACCATCGTAGGCAAACGGAAAGTCAAGCTTTAGAGGGAAGCTATTTCAACCATTTCTACCCCGTCCCCAAATGGCACAACCATTTCTACCCCGTCCCCAAATGGCAGAAAAAGGGGGTTGCCCGAATGTGGGCAACCCCCTTGCAAGAAAACGCTTGGAGTTTTCTTTTAGGCCTCGGTGGCGAGCACGCGACCCGTCATCTCGGCGGAAGGCTCAATACCAGCCATGGTGAGCATGGTCGGAGCGATATCGGAAAGACGGCCGTCCTCGATACCGGTGAGCTTGGCCTTATCATCAACGATGATGAACGGCACGCGGTTGGTGGTGTGCGCCGTAAACGGATGCTTGGAACCGTCGGAAGCAACGTCAAACATGTGATCGGCGTTGCCGTGATCGGCGGTAATCAGCGCAAAGCCGCCCTTGGCGAGAATCGCCGGGACAACCTTGGACAGAGCATCGTCAACAGCTTCGACGGCCTTAACGGCGGCGTCGAAGACACCGGTGTGACCAACCATGTCGCAGTTCGCGAAGTTCACGATGTAGAAATCAGCGCGATCCTCGTTGATTGCGGCGACGAGCTTCTCGGTAACCTCGGGAGCGCTCATCTCAGGCTGCAGATCGTAGGTAGCGACCTTGGGGGAGGCGACGAGCACGCGCTCCTCGCCCTCCTTGGGCTCCTCGATGCCGCCGTTGAGGAAGAACGTCACGTGGGCGTACTTCTCGGTCTCGGCGGTGTGCAGCTGCTTCAGGCCATTGGCGGCGATAACGTCGGCCAGGACGTTCTCGGGGAACGTCTTGGGGAAGGCGACCTCGACGTCAAACGTCGGATCGTACTCGGTCATCGTCACAAAGTGCGAAAGCTTGATCTGCTCGCGCTCAAAGCCGTTGAACTCCTTGTCCGTGAACACGCGGGTCATCTGACGAGCGCGGTCGGGACGGAAGTTGAAGAAGATGGCCGCGTCGCCCTCGTGAATGCCCTCGTTGTGGGCAGCGAAGGGCTCGACGAACTCGTCGCCGCGCGGATCCTTCTCGTAGTAGGCCTTGATACCGGCAACGGGATCGGTATCGGCATCGGACGCGTTGACCATGACGTCGTAGGCGCGCTGGATGCGCTCCCAACGGTTGTCGCGGTCCATGGCCCAATAACGGCCCGAGACGGTAGCGACGCGAGCGTCACAACCGGTCTCCTCGGAGATCTTGGCCAGGAAGGCGCAGAACTCGCTCATGTAGCCGGCACCGGACTGTGGGTCGACGTCGCGGCCATCCATAAAGGCGTGGACGCGAACGGTCTTGACACCGCGCTCGGCAGCCATCTTGACCAGAGCCTCGACGTGGTTCATGTGAGAATGAACGCCGCCAGGGCTCATGAGGCCCATGAGGTGGAGGGTCTTGCCGTCAGCCTTGACGTCGTCCATAGCCTTGACGAAGACCTCGTTCTCTGCGATGGAGCCGTCCTTGATGGCGTTGTTGATGCGCGAAAGCTCCTGGAACACGATGCGGCCGGCACCGATGTTGAGGTGGCCCACCTCGGAGTTGCCCATCTGGCCATCGGGAAGGCCCACGTCCTCGCCCGAAGCGCCGAGCGTGGTGTGGGGATACTTCTCGTACAGGCTATCAAGGAAGGGCGTCTTGGCAGCGGCGACGGCGTTCTCGCCATCGGCCGGGGCCAGGCCGCAGCCGTCCATGATGATCAGGATTGCAGGAAGATGACGCTGTGCCATATGTCCTACTCGCCTGCCTTGACGACCATAGAGGCAAAGTCGTCAGCCTTGAGCGAAGCGCCGCCCACGAGGGCGCCGTCAACGTCGGGCTTGGCGACGAGCTCGGCGATGTTGCCGGGCTTGGC
>CAKUCJ010000196.1 GCA_934643435.1 uncultured Collinsella sp. | reverse complement strand
CTGCTCCCAAGAAGGTCGAGGCTGTCGAGGAGACCGCTGCCGAGGAGGCTCCTGCTGAGGAGACCGCTGAGTAGACAATCTGTCTACGTAGGCTATATTCGAGGGGTACGTTCGCGTACCCCTCTTTTTTTGTCGCGATTCCGTTGCTTGTTTGTTGGGAGCGCCCATGACTGCGCCGTCTGATTTCAATTCGATTCCAGAGCTCGATGCTACGTTGGTGTTTCGCGTGGCCTACGATGGCTCGTCCTATAGCGGATTTGCCGAGCAGCCGGGCCAGACGACGGTTGCTGGTGAGCTTCGCGGTGCCATCGAGACGCTTCTGCGTCGCCCGATCGATCTGACGTGTGCGGGGCGTACCGATGCCGGCGTGCATGCGGTGGCCCAGTACATCAGCGTGCCCGTAACGGACGCTGAACTTGCTCTGACGCGCCGTAGGTGGCTGCGGGCTATGGATGCCCTCCTGCCCAAAGATATCGCCGTAAACGAGGTCTACAAGGCCCGTAAGGGCTTTTCCGCTCGCTTTGACGCGCGCTCTCGCACCTACACATACCGCATTGCCGATCGTGATGCACGCCCCGTGCTCTCGCGCGGTGCCGTATGGTGGCATCGCTATCCTCTGGACGTCGATGCTATGTCGGCTGCCTGCTCTGCGCTTTTGGGCGAACAGGACTTTAAGAGCTTCTGCAAGGTCGCTTCTGCCGTGGGCAAGCCCACGCATCGCTGCGTGATGCGTGCCGAGTTTGGCCATGAGGTCGCCTTTGGCGAGGACATTCTCACATTTACCATCGAGGGCAATGCGTTTTTACATTCGATGGTTCGAACCATCGTGGGCACGCTCGTTGAGATTGGCATGCATCGTCGCGATCCCGAGTGGATGCGAGAAGTGATTGACGCCTGCGATCGTACCGCTGCGGGCCCCACGGCGCCCGCATGCGGCCTTACCTTTATGGGCGTTGACTACGACCTCGCTGAGCTCACTGTGCTCGAGTAGGAAAGAGGCGACCTTGCGACGGTCTGTGCGCACCGCTCCTGTGGGCGGGGCGTGTACAACATCTGTTCTTGGCGTGCATCGTGTGGGGCGACTACTTGCTTTAATTGACGGGGTGTACCATGAACGACAGTTTGTTAATGGCTGTCGAGAGGACGGAAAACTTGGTTCGACGTGGTTCGCATCCGCGACTTTCGGTGATCCTTGTTGTTGAGGGTTCGCCCAGCTATGCGATGCGCGCCCTCGAGAGCGTCCAAAACCAAGACCTCTACGACTTGCAAATTGTCGTCGTTTGCCGCGGCGTGGCGCCAGGTGTGCGCCATTCACTCGAAGTAGCCGCTGGCAGGGATATTCATATTGATTTGATTGATGTTGAGGACCCGGCGCCCGGGGCTTGCCTGCATGCCGGTTATGCGGCTTCGCGTGGCTCTCAGATCATTGCGATGAATGCGAATGAATGGTTTGCGCCACGGTCCCTTTCGCAGATGGTCGACAGCGCCTGTGACGCCTCGGCCGATATCGTGTTTCCCTCGGTTTCGCTCGATCGCTACGATGCTCACCGTGAGCGGCATTCTCGCGTTCTAGATGCGACGCACGTTTCTGGCGACGAGGACGGGTCAGCTTGTCTGACTGCGTTGGTTTCCTGCGGCTTAATCCGACAGGCCTCCGGCGTGCTGTATGATCGCGCCCTGTTTGAGGCGTGCCTCGCGCATGGCGATGCGTTTCGCACGGTGTCGTTTGTGGCATCCGCCCTTTCGCAGGCGAAGTGCGTTTCGGGATGCGGTCGTGCCTGTTTTCATGCGGTGGCACCGTCGATTACGGAGACGTTTGACCCCACAATGTATGCCAGGCTTTCCGATGGTATCGGGGCAATTGATAGGCTTGTCGATTCGCATGCTGCCGTGGACGGCAACGATCAGTTGAGGCTTGCCTGCGAGCGGTATTACTACGCCGGCCTTGTTGCCTGCATCGAAAATTTGTGTCTGAGCCCCCATGGGGTGTCTTCAATAGAGCGTTCGGCCCGTTTGCATGATATGCTCGAGGCACAGCGTACCCGTCAGATGGTTGCGGCGCTTAAGGGCAATCATCGTGGCCTAGGTCTACTCTATGGTCCGATTGCCACCGCCAAGCCTGCACGGTGTGTGGTGTATACGCATGTGGCGACCTTTTTAAATCGATCGGGCGCCAGGATTGTCTAACAGTGCGTTTTTCGAAATAAATTGCATGGAATTGTTTCGAAATGCGTTCTTATTCACTAAAACCCTCAAATAGCGCTAAACTATTCAATCATTAAGTGATTGTCTCCGCCATCTTTTGGAGTGAGGTTTTGTATGGCTAAAAAACGCAATGGGCGCCAGGATGCCATCAGAGATATTGTCCGCAATAAGGACGTGCGCACGCAGCGAGTTTTGGTAGACGAGCTTCGCGCCATGGGCTTCGATTGCACACAGGCGACCGTTTCGCGCGATATCGCGGACATGGGACTGCGTAAGCTTCCCGAGGGCATCTATGTCCTTGCCGAGGATCTGCATCTGCAGCGTATGGTTTCCGAGCTGGTTACCGGCGTGCTGCGCACCGATAATCTTGTCATGATCAAGGCTCAGCCTGGTACGGCCTCTGGTATTGCCGCGGCTGTCGATGCTGCGGAGTTGCCCGATGTGCTTGGCTCGCTTGCCGGCAACGATACGATTTTGGTCATTGCTCAGACAGCCGAGGACGGCGAGCGTCTTGAGGCCTTGATCAACAAGCTGAGTAACTCCCGTAAGTAGGGGAGTGGCGGCGTCGCTGCTGCGCCGATTTTTGCCATAGCTAATTGCCAAGGGCGTTGACGAGGGTCAGCGCCCTTTTTGCATGGCAGCACCTGTTGCCTTTACGGACCTGTATTCGGGAGCCGTTGCGGCGTCTACCGAAATAAAAAAGCGCCCGAGCAGCGTGCGTGCTTCTCGGGCGCTATGGGGCCAGGTGTCGTTTTGCGCTTACTGGCCGGTAGAGGGATCGGGCGTGGGCGTAGGATCGGGAGTGGGCGTCGGCGTGCCGCCATCGCCGCCCATGCCACCGTCGCCGCCAGTCGTGCCGCTACCGCTGCCGCCGGTGGTATCGCCGCCCGTGGTTTCAGTGGTCGTGGTCGTCGTCGTGGTTGTGGTGGTCTCTTCCTCCTCCTCTTTCTCCTCGTCTTCGTCCTCTTCGTCTTCCTTCTTGTTGCTGGCGCCGTAGAACTTCCACGCGTTATTGTTCTTGTACGTGGGAGTCGTGCCCGTCGGGAACTCCTCGCGCTCGAGTCCGGCCAAGACGGTGTTCATGAACGTCCTGAAGACGGGCAGGTTGGTGCTATCGCCCAGCAAGTCAGTACCGTACTTTTGGATGGGGATCTCGCCTGCGGAATAGCCAGTCCACAGGGCACAAGCCAACTGCGGGGTGTAGCCGCAGAACCACAGGTTGGTGGTGTTGTCGGTGGTACCCGTCTTGCCGGCATAGGGCTGGTTGACGCTCAGGGCGCC
>CAKUCJ010000195.1 GCA_934643435.1 uncultured Collinsella sp. | reverse complement strand
CAACGATCCGGCGAGCCAACATTCAGCAAGCCTGCGGGCGTCCGAGCAATTCGGACGCCCGTTTTTTATCGCTCGACGAGTACGCGGTTAAGCCTGCCCTCCACCAAGCGCTCGTACAGACGCCGCGTCTCGGGCTCGGGCACACCCTGAACCTGCTCTCTTAGATGGTGCATATGGCCACTGTATAACTCGACGACATCGCGACGTCGCCCCGCCGAACCGTAAACGCGCATGGCGCAGCGAATCATATCCTCGCGCGCCGTCTCTTGGCGTAGCCCCGATTCCACGAGCCAAATTGCCGACTGCAAGTCGTTTTCCTCCAGAGCCGCATTTGCTCCCCTAATCATGCAGTCGATGTACTTGGATTGCATGATGCGGCGCATGCGCGTAAAGAACGTGGGATTGCAGCCGGTGGGAATATACAACGGCCCCGCGTAGATCTGTTCAACCTTAAGACACAGCTCGACCAGGTGAGGGCCGCTCGCACCCATACGATTCCCCAAGATCTCGCGACTAAGCTGGTCAAAGAGCTTCACATCGGTCTTTACATAGTCAGTATTGAGCCCGATGCATTCGTTTTGGATGAGTACGCACGACTTGCCATCCGGTGTTGGGCCCAAAGCCGAGCGCAAGCGCGATACCGTCGAATACAGATTGTTGCGCGCGGCGTTAAATTCGGCATGGGGCCACAGTTCCATGGCGATTGTCTCGCGGTCGACCATGGCATCCATACCCAGCGCAAGCCGCTCGGCAAGCGTTGCCGCCTTTTTGCGGCGCCACATCTTATCCGTAATGGGAAAGCCGTCGCGCTCGGCACGAAACGCGCCAAACATACGCATCTCGATATGTCCGATCGTATCGACGGCATCAACCTTACCCGCCTGAAACAGACGCTCGCCCTCGCCCTCAAAGTCATCGCGCAGCGAATATCGCGACAGCTCACGCACCGGGAGCTTCTTGCGAATCCTGGCAGCCGGCTCGCCCAGGCAGTGCATCGCAAGGCGCGCAAATAGCCGATACGCCGGGTCCAAAATCCCCGCGCGATTCATTGACATCCAGGCGGCAAGATCGCTATCGCGGCCCGCAGCGGCCAGATGCAGCGCCACGATCCAGGCTTCCGATCCGCCGACCTGCGTCTTGCTAATATCGAGCAACTCCGCCTCTTCGCGAACCGACACCAGCGATGTATTTCGCAGGTACGCCACGCGCTCCAACAGCAACGCGTTTTCGCGCATGTACGTTATCGACTCGTCGGCGAGCTTGAGTACCTGCACCGCACGGAACTTTGCATTGGCTGGCCGCCCCTCCGCCAGCGACTGCCAGCCTTCCAGCAACAGTCCAAACAGCTGAATCTGATTGTCGCGAACACGAACCGCAAAGCGGTCGAGCTCGCCAAACGCCACATCGTCGGTCACAGGCAAGCCTGCAAGCAGACGTCGCGCCGCCAGCACCATGCGCACCCAAATGGACGGCGCCTTAAGCCCGCGAATATCGAGCGCATCGAGCATCTGTGCCATCTTGTCATCGCGCTCGTCGATTTCCGTAAACGAGCCATCGAATAGTTCCACCAGCATATGGTCAGCCTGTATGAGAATCCCCGCGATGTCGAGCTCGCAATCATAGGCCTTGCACGTCTTGAGCTTCGTGAGAACATCGCCGTCTTCTGCCCGCTCGGTTAGGCGACGCTTGACCTCGATATGCGCCGACAGCATGTCGAGCACCTCACAGGGCGTCTCGCGTTCTTGTAAAGCGGGATTGGCGGGAAGTCCCAGGTCATTGTCGCCATAACAGGCAATGGTAAGAGCCTGGGCTATTCTCCAGGTAGTAGGCTCGGTTTCACGTGCCGCCCGTTCGCCCGCATGTTCGATAACGGACGCCATATACCTGGCTAGCTTTGTATTGCAGACGCTGACAGCCGCTAGATACACACCAAGTGCCTCGGCGGGCGTTGGCTCGCGCTCCCGTTTGTCGGCATTGACCATTGCCGACGCCGCGCGGCAAACGTCCCCTCCATGCCCGGTCAGGGCTAGATCGGCCCCATACTGCCCGGCAAGCTCCAGCACCACATGGCGATCCAAGAACGCATCGGCCAGGTCCATGGCCAAATCGCATCGGCCCGCCTTAATCAAAATTCGAGCAGCTCGCGATACAAGTTCGGGACGTATCTCGGCAACAAGCTTTCGCAACCTTAGACTTGCATTGTCCTCGGCACCCAAACACCTAAAGGTGCGATCGACCGGATCCACGCCAAATATCGGATAATCGCGCACAAAGATAGACTGGTCGACCATCGAAAGCCTCACGCCGCAAGCCTCCAGCTCAGCGATGCCTCCCTCGCCCATCAGCACCATTAAGCAGGCAATAGTAAACAGCACGTTGTTCTCGAGCGATGCGAGATCGGCGAGCGCCGCACCGTACACGTTAACGATCTCATTCTGGAGCAACCCGGCAACATCGCCCTGCCCATACATTCCCGTCTGCAAAGCCGATACCAACTCGGGCACGCCCTGCGTGAGCCGATAGAAATCGAGCGATGTGCTGATCGAAAACGCCGTGGCCCATGACGAATACTCATAGGCGTGCACCTTGAGCATCTGTGCGTTGACTTTTACCGAATCGCCCAACCCGTGGATAAGCAATCGGTTTGAGGGCCGGCAGGCAATAAAGACCCCCGTCCCCATAGCGCGCAAGCTGCGGATTCGATCGATGAGGTCCTCGGTTTCGCGTTGCTCAAGATTGGGCACGTTGTCGATCGCAACGAGTGAATGCGGCTTATCCTTAAGCTCCTCGGCGACAACCTCAAGCTGCATAAATAGCTCACGCCCAATCGCACGGTCAGCCTCGATAATCCGCACCGGCCCTCGCGTTGGATCCGATTTAACCTCCTGGACGTATTGCAGCAACACCGACGTCTTACCAAACCCGTCGGGTGCATAGATCAGGACGATTCCCGCCTTGCGCCCCTTAACGATGAGCTCGTTCATCAAGCGATCGCGTCGCACCATATAGCCTCCGCCCATCGGCATCAGCTCGAGGCCGTCCGTATTGCCCAGATCGTTTACCATACCTGCTCCTCAACTCGACCATATGGACACCGTAGCTGCAGGACCATATGAGCCACCCCGTGAATAGCGTGACTTGGAGTTTTTGGCTGTCTGCCGGTACGTGTTTGGCAAGTTTTTGTACAGCGAGGCCCGATGGTAACTTATCCCCCGACCAATAGGTCTTTGCGCAGGTCAATGCGCTTGCCAGCATGTCCCATCCCATTTGCAGTGTAGCGCAGTTAGCTATTTTTATTTGAGTTGCGCAACTCGCCTATTCATCACTACCGCCCACGACTCAATGGTGGCAAATATGCATAGAATCTGCTATGGAATGTATTGCATAAAATCAGATTCCTCAGTCAAGACTGCGGCAAGGTTTCTGTCATGCATCCCCCGCGGTTCATGCCCAATCAGAACCACCCTTAAAAAGGGTGGTTTGCTCTTAGGGTATAACCCACGGGCCCCGGGCTCGCGTCTAAAGGC
>CAKUCJ010000194.1 GCA_934643435.1 uncultured Collinsella sp. | reverse complement strand
ATGAATTACGCGCACAAGAAGGGCATCGAGGTCATTGGCGACATCCCCATGTATGTGTCCGACGATTCGGCCGACGCATGGAGCGAGCCCGAGAACTTCTGGCTGTCCGATACCGGCAAGGCGATTGAGATTTCCGGCGCGCCGCCCGACAACTTTGCGCCCGAGGGACAGGTGTGGGGCAACCCGACCTTCCGCTGGGACCACATGAAGAAGACCGGTTATCGCTGGTGGATGGACCGTCTGCGCCGCGCGTTCTCGCTCTATGACCGCGTGCGCTTGGACCACTTCTTGGGTTTCCACAACTACTTCAGCATCCCCGCGGGAAAGGCTTGTGCCGACGGCCGCTGGCTGGCGGGCCCGGGCAAGGACCTGTTCCAGACTGCTTACGACGAGCTGGGGCCGCTCAACTTTATCGCCGAGGATCTGGGCTATTTGACGCCCGGCGTTCGCGCGATGGCTTCGACCTGCGGCTTCCCAGGCATGGACGTGCTGGAGTTTAGCGATTACGACGTGCGTAACGGAATTCATCCCACGCCGGGCAAGATCCTGTACACCTCGACGCACGATACCTCGACGCTTGCTGGATGGTGCACGCGTTCCTTTGCGGGCGGCGATGAGCCGAGCGGTGTTGAGTGTGCGGCCAAGCTGATGGCCGACGCGCTGGCAAGCGATGCGCCGCTCGTGATGATGCCGCTGCAGGACGTTCTGGGTCTGGGCGACGATGCACGCATGAACGTGCCGGGCGTCGCCACGGGCAACTGGACCTGGCAGGCTGACGAGGCGGACATCGAGGATGCCGAGGACAAAACTGCACAGCTCCTGCGCAACACCCATAGATTCTGGGGCGAAGCGTGATAAAACCCCCGATATAGGGTACAGTACAGCTGTTTGAATTTTTGCGGGCAGAGCGATCTGCCCGCTTTGTGCTGAAAAGGAAGTATTATGGCGCGCTACGATTACAAGTGCTCGAGCTGCGGCAACGTGTTTGAGGTTGAGCATCCCATGTCCGAGACCCCCGAGGTCGTGTGCCCGAGCTGCGGCGCTCCGGCCGCCAAGACGTTCTCGGCCAGCGGCATTAAGTTCGACGGCAGCGGCTTCTACAACACCGATCAGCGCAGCGGTGGTTCCAGCACCAGCGCCACCAGCGGCTGCTGTGCTAACTGCCCGCACAACCACTAACAGCTGGCAACAACAATACGCACGAAGGCGGCCTTGCGACCAACAATCGATCGCAGGGCCGCCTTCGTAAGTTGCGGTGGAATAAGGACTATTTGGCGGGTAGATGCCGCCCATTCAATCCCTATTTCACCGCAACTCAATAGTTAGTTTCGGACGAGTCTGGCGCAGAAGTGGCCGTCGTAGGAGTCGGCGTTTACGGGGACGCTTTGGAACAAGCCGCGCTCGTTTTGGCGGACGGATACGAGTTTCTTGGCCTGCTCGAACTCAGGGAGTTGCAGAATCTGAGCCTCGGAAAGCGGTTCTACGGTAAAGCCCGCGCCCTCGTCAGAGGCCAAGAAGGCATCCACGACCTGCGTGTTTTCCTCGTCAAAGACTGAGCAGGTGGCATAGATGAGCTCACCGCTGGCAGCCACACGTGCCGCGGCTTCTTTGAGCATCGTCAGCTGCAATTTAGGAAGCTCGCACGTCACGTCATTCTCGGTCAAGCGCCAGGGAATCTCGGGGTGACGGCGCATGGTGCCGGTGCCCGAGCACGGGGCATCGATAAACACCGTATCGAACAAGGCGGGCTCGCCAAGCATGGCATCAAAGGACGTAAGCACTTCATCGAGCTCGCACGCATCGCCCGAAACCGTACGAACGCCCGAGATACCCGCCTTATGAAGGCGCGCGAGATTCTGATCGCACTTGCGGTCATGCAGATCGAGTGCAGTGTGCTGACGGTCGTAGCCGGCACGCTTGGCTTGGCACATCATCACATAGGTTTTAGTACCGCGGCCGGCTCCGATCTCCAAGCAACGGCCGGGACGAGTCGCCGCGGTAGCGATAAGCTGAGCATTCAGGTCCGACGCCACGGCCGCCGCACGCTCAAACACGCCCGAAGCAACCGTGACCTGCGCATCGACCGGAGCATGGCAGCCCGGGAAGACAGGCGCTACGAGCTGCGAGATATACGGATCGGGCTTGGTCGCAAACGCATTCTCGTGCAGGGCGAGCGGCGCAGGCGCCAGGTTGCCAGCAAAGTTGAGCGCGCCCTCGGGCGTATCGAACGAGGCCATAATGCGAGCGCACAGCCAACGCGGCAGACCCATCAGACGCGACAGGCGCACCAGACGGCGTTCTGACTCATCGGCATCGGACGCTGCGGCAAAATCCTCGACGTTATCCGCAACCTTATGCAGCACCGCGTTAGCCAAGCCCGCGGCAGACTTAGCGCCGCTGCGCACCAGCTCAACACCCTGGCTTACGGCTACGCGTCCCGGTGTATGCAGGTAGAGCATCTCGAAGGCCGAGATGCGAAGCGCCATGCGCACACGCGGCGCGACCTTTTTGGGCTTATCGAGAAACTGGTCGAGCAACTCATCCAAAATGCCCTGCGTGGCGGCAACGCCCAGGGCCAAACGAGCGGCAAAAGCGGAATCGCGCTGGTCAATGGCCTTGGCAGAAGCACGGGAGGACAGTACGTCGCGCGCGTACATGCCACGGCGATCGGCCTCCATCAACACATCGAGTGCAAGCTTGCGCGCGGGAGACAGTTTGCTCATGACAGAACACCCCACGTAAGGTCGGCGCCCTGCAGGCCAGCAGCCCAAGCAGAAGCAGCCATAGCACGCTTGCCGTCAGGCTTAACCTCGAGCAGCTCAACCGCACCATCGGAAAGGCCCAGGTAAACACGCTTGGCCTTAACAAGAACCTGGCCCGCGACGAGCGAAACATCAGCCGACGCAGCATCAAGCACGCGTACCGTCTTGCCCGCAATCACGCAACGAGCGGGCGCGGTATCGGACGAAGCAAGCACATGACGCACGCAATCAAGCGCCGTCATCTGCGGATCCAGGCGCATCTCCTGCTTGGAAATCTTCGCAGCATGGGTAACGAGCGACTCATCCTGCTCGGTCCAAACAGCAGTGCCGTCAGCAAGTGAAGGAAGCGTATCGGCAAGCAACTTGCCGCCCAGCTTACCAAGCTCCATCGTAAGCGCCTCGGCATGCTTACCGGCAACCGAGGTGGATGCCTGAGCGCAATAAGCGCCCGTATCCACACCATGTCCAATACGCATAATGGAAACGCCAGCAACCTCATCACCAGCAAGAATGGCACGCTGAATGGGAGCAGCACCACGCCAACGAGGCAGCAGCGAGGCATGAACATTCACAATACCGAGAGGCGCCATATGCAGCACCTCATCGGGCAGAATGCAACCATAAGCAGCCACACAGAAAATATCAGCCTGCGCAGCCTGGAGCGCCTCAATAACCTCAGGCGTCATACGATTAGCCTCAATAACCGGCAGCTCCAGCTCCAGCGCCTTGGCCTTAACAGGAGAAGGCTCAAGCTTCTTACCACGCCCACGAACAGCATCGGGACGAGTA
>CAKUCJ010000193.1 GCA_934643435.1 uncultured Collinsella sp. | reverse complement strand
CCAGCATCGAGCATCTTCATCAACATCGCGCGCGCCGTCATCTGGATGATCGGCGGCAGCTTTATCCTCGACAACTGCTTTGGCATTAACGCAAACGCCCTCGTCGCCGCTCTTGGCGTCGGCGGCATCGCTATCTCGCTCGGCTTTCAGGACACGCTTTCGAACCTCATCGGCGGCATGCAGGTGACGTTTATGGGCATCATCAAGCCCGGCGACAATATCGAGGTCGGAGGCGTTTCGGGCGTGGTCCAAGACATCACCTGGCGCCATACCACCATCGAGGACGCCTGCGGGCAGACCATCATCGTCCCCAACTCAAACATCTCCAAGAACACACTCGTGCACCTCATGCCCTTTGGGCGCGTTGCCGTGCCCGTCGCGGTGAAGGACACGTCCAAGTGGGCCTCGCTGGACGCGCTGGCAGACGAGCTTACCGACGCCACCAAAACGGCTGTCTCGCCCATCTCGAGCTTTGACAAGGAGCCGTATGTGCTCTTTAGCGAGATCGGCGACTTTGGCATCAAGGGCAAGATCATCTTTATCGTCAGCGACGACAGCACCACCTTCACGGCAGCCGACGCCTGCATCCGCGCCATCGCCCCCATCATCGCCTAAAACCACCACAAAGGGGACAGGCACCTTTGTGGTGGTTTTGCATCGTGGTACCATGGTTCATATCGTTGTTTAAACGACTAAGGGAGCAAAACCATGGAAGAGGCCTATCGTCAAGCACGCAAGCGCGGCGAGCAGGGACGTCGTCGCGCCATCAGCCAAAGCGAGCATCCGTACCTCACGGACCTCGATAGCCTGGTTGCCCAGCTTCCCTGTGGGCAACGCGAGAACATCGGCCTAAGGGACATTCCGCTCGAGATGGTCGTCGGCACGGTCACCAAGGGCCGTCAGTCCGCCTTTTCGTGCAATTTTATGCCGCTGCTGCCGTTTAACACCGAATTCGCCCGCAAGTGGTCCAACCTCTACGACATTCAAATATCCGAGGGCTACCGCGACCCCATCATCGTCACCGAGTTCATGCATCGGTTTTACGTCCAAGAGGGCAATAAGCGCGTCAGTGTCCTCAAATTCCTGGACGCCCCGACGGTTTCGGCCAGGGTTACCCGCCTTTACCCCGGAAAATGGGATTCCGTCGAAAGCCGTCTGTACGGCGAATTCTGCGCGTTTTGGTACGTCTGTCCCCTCTACGAGGTCGAATTCTCGCGCGAAGGAAGCTATGAGACGCTCGCTAAGATGCTCGGCCAGAATCTGACCGACAAATGGCCGCAGAAGAAGGTCGACTACCTGCGCCACACTTTCTTACTCTTTAAGCGCGCCTACCTTCGCGCGGGTGGCGACCACCTGGACATCACGCCCGCCGACGCCATGCTCGTCTACCTCAACGTGTACAACCAAGACCGTCTGCTGGACACGCCGACGGACATCGTCGTAAACCGTCTATGCAAGATCTGGCGCGAGCTGGTCATTGCCGGCAAAAGCGATGAGGAGAAGGTCAATCTTGTCGAGGCGCCGAGTGCTGATGATGAAGAGGCGCCCGCCAAGTCCACCTCCGGCGTGCTCAACTTCTTTATGAGCAAGACTGTCTACTCTGAGGCCAACCCCCTGCGCATTGCCTTCATCCACGAATTCCCCTGTGCCACATCGAGCTGGGACAGCCTGCACGATCAGGGACGCCAGTATCTCGATGAGCACTTTGGCGGTATCGTGCGCACCGAGGCGTTTGAGGACTGCCACGATCCGGACGCGTTCTACGCTGCGGTAGAGACGGCCGTCAAGCACGGAGACAAGGTAATCTTCTCGACTTCGCACCGCCTGATGGAATACACGCTCAGGGCTGCCGTCGAGTATCCCCAGGTACGGTTCCTCAATTGCTCCATCGGCCTGCCCCATCAAAGCGTCCGCTCATACTTTGGAAAGATGTACGAGGCAAAGTTCCTGCTGGGCGCCCTTGCAGCAAGCATGGCGGACAACCATCGCATCGGCTACCACGCGTCGGTCTTTGCATCGGGCGCGCTCAGCGAGATAAATGCCTTTGCCATCGGCGCCTCGCTGCTCGACCCGCGTGCACAGGTCATCCTCACCTGGGGCGATGTGCCCGCCGGAGACCTTGCCGAGGCCATGTGCCGCGAAGGCGTGAGCGTCATGACCGGCGCCGACATGTCCAAGTCGCTGGAAGACCCCACCGCCTACGGACTCCACCGCCTAGTCGACGGCAAAGTCGTCGGCATTGCCATGCCCGTATGGAACTGGGGCCGCTACTACGAGCTCATCGTACGAAGCCTGTTGCACGGCACGTGGGATGAGACGAGCGATGACAACCAGGTGCGCGCCGTCAACTACTGGTACGGCATGAGCTCGGGCGTTATCGACATTCGCTACGCCCCGGGCCTGCCCTATCAGACGCGTAAACTCGTGCAGCTGCTCCGCAACGGCATTGTCGAGGGTTCCATCAATCCCTTTGGCGGCGAGCTCCACAGCCAAGACGGCGTGGTGCAGATCGAGGGCTTCCCTCCGCTTCCGAGCACGCAGATCGTCGAGATGGACTGGCTGGCAGACAACGTGGTGGGCACTATTCCGCAGCTCGACGATGAGCCGGGAGTCACCGCCCTATGAAGATCCTTGCCATAGCCGATACCGAAGAACGATGCCTTTGGGAGTGCTTTCGCAAGGAGCGCTTTGAGGGTATCGATTTGATTTTGTCCGCCGGAGATCTAGACCCTGACTATCTTGAGTTTTTGGTCACCGTTATCAACAAGCCGCTCATCTACGTACGCGGCAACCACGACGATCGTTACGCACGCCATGCGCCGGGAGGATGCATCTGCGTAGAAGACAGCGTGTACACGTACCGAGGCATACGCATCGCGGGTCTCGGCGGCTCCATGCGCTATCGCGACGGGGCCAACATGTATACCGAGCGCGAGATGGCCAAGCGCGTGCGCAAGCTTTCCCGAAAAGTGCGGATGGTCGGTGGCTGCGACATCCTGCTCACCCATGCCCCCGCAGCCGGCATGGGTGACCTGGACGACCTGCCGCACCGAGGATTCGAATGCTTTAACACGGCGCTTGAATCCTGGACCCCTGACTACATGGTGCACGGACACGTGCATCAGAGCTACGGCCCCGACTTTCAACGGGAGCGCCAACACGCATGTGGAACGACAATCATCAACGCCTGTGGCTACACGCAGTTTGAGCTCGACGATTCGCGCTACCCCATCCGCGGCTGGCAGGCAGCCTGGCTCAATTCGCAAACCATGCGCCGCGAACTCAAGCGCCACGAGGCCATCGAGTCTTCAACCGCCAGAACCCCCTGATAACCACCACAAAGGGGACAGGCACCTTTGTGGCGGTTTTGGCCCGAGATAGCAAAAAACCCGGCCCTGCACGAGGCAGAACCGGGTTTCTTTAGCAATGCTTGCTTTGCTCAGGCAGTAACTAACAGTTACTCAGCCAGGAAGTCGCGCTGGACAGCGGGATCGACCTTGACGCCAGGGCCCATGGTGGAAGACACGGAGATGGACTTGACGTACTTGCCCTT
>CAKUCJ010000192.1 GCA_934643435.1 uncultured Collinsella sp. | reverse complement strand
ATCTGCGGCTCGTCGGCGCAGCGCTGCAACATGCGGTTGGTTTCGAGCACCATCTGCGTACGGCGGTCGCTAGCAGCGGCCTGTGCCAAGGCACGGCGCAGTGCCAGCGCGATCGAGCTCGACACGAGCGAGACCACGAACATGATGAAAAACATGCCGGGATGAATGTGGTCGATAAACGTTAGGGAGTACCGCGGCTCGATGAACAAAAAGTTGTAGAGCGCAACGGCTGCAACCGAGCTCAGCAGACAGTACAGGCGGCTCCAGGTAAAAAACGCGCACAGCTGCACGGCGAGCACGTACACAATCATGACGCTCGGGGCAAGACCGGGTCGGTCGAGCAATGCGCCCACAACCGTCGCCGCCACCAACAACCCTGCCGACACACCGGCATCGTACAGAGGCCCGCGGCGCGTCTGCGTCGAACGTCTCCACCAAAAGTTATCGGCAAGATCGCCATCCGAGTGGACGTCCATCGGCACCGACCCCTCCCTCAAAAACAAAAACCACCACAAAGGGGCCAGGCACCTTTGTGGTGGTTTCCCTTGTGGTGGTCCTAAGTGTAAAGCCTTTACTACCGGCAGTCGCTAGACAAACAGCACGTGCGCGAGCAGGGCGCAAACGCACGCCGCGGCAAATACCAGCGCCACGACCGAGATCACGCGATCGGCCATGTCCATGTTGGCTCGGTTCGTGAAGAACTGGTCCTCGGCGGCGTCGATACCCACCTCGCGGACATCGAGTGTCCTTGCATCCATGTTTACCTCCCCGGCTTTTACTTCATCCATCGATAATCAACCCCGTGTAGCCCGCCGACGCCTACGGACGCTCGTTGGGAGCCAGGCGCTGCATCTTGTTCACGGCCTTGAACTTGGTGAACAGCGGCACATACTCAAAGCTCACGTTGGAGTTCTCCAGGCCGTACCAGCGCGCGGGCGTGCCGGCGGCGCGGCGGATGATGTACTTGAGCGTGATGGCCGTGCGCTCGCTGGGCTCCACGTCGCTCTCGGGCGCCAGCAGCTTGCGGATCATGACGAACTTGAACGTGCCGATGTTGCCCGGGTCCTTGTAGACCGAGTAGTCGTGCTTTTGCGCGGGCAGCTCGCCGGTGGCGGCGAGATCCTGAACGACCTGGCGCAGGTAGGCATTGACGCGCTGGTTGACCTTATAGCCCAGGTACAGGTGCACGCGGAAGACGTAGTCGGTGTCGAACGTCTCGACCGAATAGGCAAACGTGTACGGCTCGTCCATGGTCTCGACGTTGACGAACCACCAGGCGCGGGCGCGCTTGGGATGCTTGTCCAGAATCGAGTAGACAATGTCGCGATCGATGTAGTCGGTATGGGTATCCTTGGTGAGGTACACAATGTTGTCGCTCATGCGCTCGTAACGGTCGTCGTCGCGCAGACGCTTGAGCTGCGGCAGGTAGCTGCGCAGCGGCAGCAGCGTAAACTGGCGCTGCTCGACCGCCGTGCCGTTGTACCAGCACACCATGACGCCCATGATGAGCGCGGCCATGAGGATGGTGAAGTAGCCGCCGTGGAAGAACTTGGTGAGCGAACTCACAAAGAAGAAGCCCTCAAGCAAAAGGAAGAAAGCGGCGAAGACCCACGGTGCGACCTTGAGCTTGCGCTCCTCGTGCAGGTAGAAGAAGAGCAGCAGCGTGGTGCACATCATGGTGAGCGTAATGGCCAGGCCGTAAGCGGCTTCCATGTGCGCGGAGTTCTGGAACAGCAGCACCACGATGACGCAGCCCACGAGCATGACGTTGTTGACCATGGGAATGTAGAGCTGGCCCTTGGTCTCGGCCGGATAGAAGACCTGCATGTGCGGCATGAGGTCCAGACGGCTGGCCTCGGACACCAGCGAGAACGCGCCGGTGATGAGTGCCTGCGAGGCGATGATGGCCGCGATGGTGGAAAGGCCGACGGCAAACGGGCGCAGGCCGGGAGCGAGCATCTGGTAGAACGGGTTGAGGTCGGCAATGCCCATGAGCTCGGGGTTGGCAGCATTGTTGATAAGCCAAGCGCCCTGGCCCATGTAGGACAGCAGCAGGCAGCACTTAACAAACGGCCAGGTGGCGTAGATGTTGCCGCGGCCCACATGGCCCATGTCGGAGTAGAGTGCCTCGGCGCCGGTGGTGGCGAGGAAGCAGCTGCCCAAGATCATGATGCCCGCGTGGTTGTTGGGGCTCAGCAAAAAGGCAATGCCGCGCACCGGGTTGAGGCACAGCAGCACGGCGGGATGCTGGAAGACAAAAAACAGACCCGTGCCGCCCAAGAACAGGAACCACAGCGTCATGATGGGGCCAAAGGCATGACCGATCTTGGCCGTACCGATGCGCTGCACCAAGAAGAGCACGATGATAATGGCAAGCGTGATGGCGACAACGCGACCCTGGTCATCGCCCAGTACGGCATGGACCGCGGGAATGGTGCGCAGGCCCTCGATGGCCGTGGTAACGGTAACGGCCGGCGTCAGGATGCCGTCGGCGAGCAGCGCGGCGCCACCCAGCATGGCGGGGATGATGAGCCACTTGCCGCAGCGCTTGACCAGGCTGTACAGGGCGAAGATGCCGCCCTCGCCGTGGTTGTCGGCGCGCAGCGAGATGAGCACGTACTTGATGGTCGTCAGCAGCGTGACCGTCCACACGACAAGGGAGAGCGCGCCGAGCACGAACTCCTCCGTGACGCTTCCGATGCCGCCGTTGCCGGCAACGAGCGCCTTGGTTACATACATGGGGCTGGTGCCGATATCGCCGTACACCACGCCCAGCGTGACGAGCATCGCCGAGATGCTCACAGGAATCGCAGCGTGCGAGGCTGCCTCCTTGGCCTTTTGTTCCATAAGCCGGTTTCCTCCCAACTTTAATGTTCGAAGGGATTATAGGTAATCGGCCCATGCTTGCACGGCACTGTTTCCCAGCTAGATAAACATTTATGCGGCCTTTATGCCACTGCGGCGATATGGAATGTGACAAAGGGACAACAAAGGAACGGCCCCCTTGCCACATTGGTTATTTACCGAGCCAGTTTTTGAACCACCACTCCATGGAGCGGCTCATCTCGGCCATAAAGGGACTCGTGTGCTTGCGCGTATAGATGTCCACCACGCGCTCCCCCACCTCGCGGGCATGCGGACGGAACATCGCGTCCATCTCGGCCACCTGAGCATCCATGGTCGCGGCATCCGCACGGCAGTAACGCTCCTCGTGCACCAGGTTCACCACGGGATGCGCGATCGCCGGACGCTCCTTGCGGGGCGTGCCGATGATGAGCATCGACAGCGGCATGGTGTAGGGCGGCAAATCGAGCAGCGCGGCAACCTCCTCGGCGTTCTCGACGATGTCGCCGATGTAGCAGCTCCCCAGCCCCAGGGCTTCGGCGGCGACCACGGCGTTTTGCGCGGCGATCACGGCGTCCTGCGCCGCGATGGCAAAGTCGCCCAGACCCGGCGCGCGACGGGGTTGCTTGCCCGTGCGTTCGACGAACTCGGGCTCAAAGCAGCCCACATGCTCAAACAGGTCGATCCACTTGGCGTAGTCGACCACAAATATAAGCGCCCACGGCGCCTTGGCGATCAT
>CAKUCJ010000191.1 GCA_934643435.1 uncultured Collinsella sp. | reverse complement strand
GTTTTGAGAAGTTCGCGGAGCCCACTTCTCAAAACAAAGCAGGCGCCCCGGCCCTCGCGTTATAGATAAGAGGGGGATGGATGAGCTTTTCGAGTGTGGCGCTTCAGATGTTGACGGTTTCTTTGCCGATCCTGCTGGGGTGGTGTATTGCCAAGCTGGGATTTATGAAGGCGGAGTTTACGCGCGAGCTTTCGCACCTGTTGTTGCAGGTGACGCTGCCGTGTTTGGTGCTTTCTTCGGCTCTGGGCGATGACGTGCAGCTGCCGAGTGTTGCCGATACATTCTCGATTATGGGCTTGTCCTTTGCGATGTATGCGGTGGCTGCGGTGATTGCTTTTGTCGTTACTGCGGCGCTTCGCGTGCCCAAGGGGACCGAGTGCTCGTATCGATTTGCTGTGCTCTTTGGAAACGCCGGGTTTATTGGCTTTCCGGTTGTTTCGGCAGTGCTGGGCAAGCAGGCGCTGCTGTATGCGTCTATCGCGCTTATTCCCCTCAACATACTTATGTTTACCGTTGGCTCCATGCTTTTTAGTGGCATGAATGGCGGCCTAAAAAAGCAGCTGCGTAACATTGCCGCCTGCTGCAAGACCCCGGGACTTATCGCGAGTGTCGTCGTGCTCGGCATCGTGCTGACCGGGTGGACCGATTGGGGCGTGTTGGGCGATTCGATCTCCATCGTGGGCGAAATGACGACTCCGGCGGCGCTGCTGCTTATGGGCTCGTCGATTGCCCAGTACCATCCGCTCGATATGCTCACCAACTGGCGCGCCTACGTTGCCGTAGCTTTTCGTTTGGTCGTCGTGCCTGTGGCCTGCCTTGCTCTGGCCCGCGTGTGGCCGGGCATGACGCCCATGTTCATTACGACACTCGTGCTCGAGATGGCCATGCCGGTAGGCAGCAACGGAACGCTGTACTGCCTCCAATACGGCAAAGACGCACGCCCCATGATGCAGTGCACCTTCCTGTCGATCATCTGCTCAATCCTAACGATCCCGTTGGTAACTATGCTGTGCGTTTAACTGCGGTCAGCCAGCATTACATCGCCGGGGCCGGGGAGACATACTTTGTTTTGAGAAGTTCGCGAAGCCCACTTCTCAAAACAAAGTATGTCTCCCCGGCCCTCGCCCGTATTGCCCCGCTGAGCGAGCCATAGACGCCACGCACCGATATGGTAAAGCGCTTGCTTGAAATTGGTGCTATATTCGGCTTGAGTTGTTTAATGCTAGTACGGGAGGCTGATATGGGGCTGTTCAAGAAGAAAAACCCGCAGGATGCCTTTGATCCCGATGTGTTTACCATCACGGATACGATTTTGGACCCGCCGCGGTTTACGTTTTTGCCGGCCATCTACCAGGATGCTACGCGTCGCAAGTGGGCTGTGCACCAGCGCGGTGCGCAGCCGAAGATCTTTGACTATGCGGATGTGCTGCAGTGTGAGATCGTCGAGACTGGGAATCCCGAGGATGTGCCGGAACTCAGCAATCGTGAGCTCGCTCAGCAGATTTTGATCAATCCAGCTCAGGCTACCAAAAATAACGCCGCCAAGCGTAATATGTGCCTTGGTATGGGTGTCATCGTTGCCGTGCGAACCGGCGAGGATGAGATTTCGAAGCTTGAGATTCCGGTGACCGCGGGCGAAGTCAAGCGAGACTCCGGCCTATATCGGTCGTATCGGAACGTTGCGGAGCAGATTAAGGAAGCCTTCGACGCCATGGGGTGTTCGGAGCAATGATGCCCGCAGCATCAAGCGGTTGAGGAGCCTTGCCCATGTCGAGCGAACCATATGCGATTCCGCCCAAAGATCGCGCTTTTGAGGGCATTCTTTGGTATATCAAACACTATGACTTACAGGGTGGCGATCGGTTGCCTGCCGAGCGCGTGCTCTGCGAAGAGCTGGGCGTATCACGCACGGCGCTTCGTGCTGCCATCACGCGCCTTATATCGTGTGGAACCTTGGAGAGCCGTCGTGGCTCGGGCACCTATGTGTGCCCGCCCAAACCGCTGAACATTTTCCAGGAAACGTGGAACTATACCCAGGCCGTCGAGAGGGTCGGCTCAAAGTCCACCGCACGCCTGATATGGTCCAAGGTCGTGTATGCCGATATCGATTTGGCTCAAAAGGCGCAGATCGATCTGGGCATGCCGCTCTTCTGCATTCGACGCGTTCGCGTGGTCAATGGATCCCCCGCATCGATCGAGACGGCATACGTCAATCTGTCTTTATGTCCCTCGCTTCCCGATCACGATTTTGAGCAGGAGAGCCTCTATGACGTTTTGCTCAAAGAGGGCAACGTTCACGTAACGCATGGCAAGGAGCATATTTCCATCAGCCGCCTGAACGCCGACGAGGCCAAGCTGCTGGATGCCCAAGAGGGCACGCCGGTGTTCTACAAGGCGTCTCACGAACGCGACGAGAACGACGGCTTTGTCGAGTATTGCAAGTCCGTGATTCTGCCGACCAAGTATCGCTTTGTCGATAACGGCGAGGCGGACGGCGTTGCAACGAAGGTAGGTGTCGAATGGCTGAAGCGTTAGGGGACCTGCCGGTCTACAAACAAATCCGCCGCTGTATTGCGGAGCGGATCGAGCGCGGCGATTATCCGACGGGTTCGATGATCCCGTCCGAAAATGAACTGGCCGAGGAGTTTGGCACCACGCGCCTGACAATTCGTAGCGCCATGGACGAGCTGGTCAAGAGTGGTCAGATTCGTCGCGTGCAGGGCAAGGGCGCCTTTGTGGGGCATAAGTGGTTTGATGAGCACGTTCGCAAAGGCGGTTTTCGCCAGACGGTTTTGGCCTCGGGCGCGACGCCCACGGTGCGCATCCTCGCGCGTTCCAAACGCTACGCCGGGCCGTACTATGCCGACCTGTTTGGCATTGCCGAGGACGACCTGCTCTACTCGGTGCGCCGCCTTAACTGCATCGACGGCGAGCCCGTGTCGATCGAGATGACGCTGATTCCGTGCCTGCTGTTCCCGGGTATCGAGGATGTCGATATTTCGGTCTTCAGTCTGTACGAGACATACGACATGCTCGGTCGAAAGCCGGACAAGTCGATCGAGAAGCTCGATATTGAGGCGCTGGGCGCGCGCGACGCGAGCCTGCTCGATCTTGAGGCAGGCGATTTGGCACTCGTGCTGGAATGCTTGACCTACGATGCGAGCGGACAGGTCATCGAGTACGCCAAGTCCTTTACCCGCGGTGATGCCGGCGGCTATACCTACAACTATTAGCGTTGAGAGCGTCCTCGCGCACGGCGGGGGCGCTTGTTTTTTGAGGATATGTGCCGCTTGACCGATGAGCGGCCAAAACTGACCGTCTACCGAGAGGGAAGGATGAAATCGAAAAATCGGTATTAAAAACGGCTAACCTGTAATCGTTCACTGGTATTAAGAACCTTTGAATTGTTGAGCTTGAGGCCAAGATGACCACAAGATTAAACGGGGCTAATGGGACGGCAAACCCGTTTGCACTCGTGCGACAATTCAAACTGCTCGTGAAAGGAGCGGGAATGAAGGAGACCGAGAAGATCGAGATCATGCACTTCGACCAGGAGGGCTACCTCGAGGACGGCAGGAACGTCTACGA
>CAKUCJ010000190.1 GCA_934643435.1 uncultured Collinsella sp. | reverse complement strand
ACGACTATGTACTAATCTCTGCTCCGTTAAATCTTCTGCCTGCGCTGCATCGCTGTCGCAACCGTACTATCCTGTCTTATTGTCAGCAAAACGAAATAGGGAAGGCACCAGATGCAACCTCGACAACAGCGCGGCATGCAGGCCCAGCCGGTATGCAGCCGTCGCATCTTTTTGGGTAGCGCTCTCGCTGCGAGCGCTACCGTCGTCGCCGGCGCGCTTGCCGGCTGCCAGCGCCCATCCACGCTGGAAGTTGTCCAGCCCACGACGGGCGGCGGCCGCGATGACCTGTCCGATTCCGTGATCGGCAAGGACAAGATCCGCATTGGCATGGAGGCGGCCTACGCCCCGTACAACTGGCAGGTCTCCAAGGCCAGCGAGTTCACGATCCCCATCGATAACGTGCAGGGCGCCTATGCCGACGGCTACGACGTGCAGATCGCCAAGATCGTCTGCAAGGCCCTCGGCGGCGAGCCCGTTGCCGTCAAGCAGAGCTTCTCGGGCCTCATTGATTCTCTCAACAACGGCCAGATCGACCTCATCATCGCCGGCATGAGCGCCACGCCCGAGCGCGAGGAGTCCGTCGGCTTTTCCGAGCCGTACTTTATCGGCTACTTTGGCCTGTTCGTAAAAGAGGGCTCGCCCTACCAAAACGCAACCAAGCTCAGCGACTTTAGCGGCGCCACGGTACTCGGCCAAAAGGACACCATGCTCGATACCGTCATCGACGAGATTCCGGGTGTCGTTCACAAGAACCCGGTCGATTCGGTCCCCACGGTGTTTTCGAACCTGCTGCAGGGCACGTGCGACGCCGTGACCTACAACACCGAAAACGAGAAGGGCTATATGGCCCAAAACCCGGGTATCGTGCCGATTCAATTTGCCGAGGGCGAGGGCTTCAAACAGGAGGTCGCGGCAAACGTCGGCTGCCGCAAGGGCTCGGACAAGCTGCTTAAGCTCATCGACAAGACGCTCAAGGGCGTCAGCCAGGAGGAGCGCGACCAGATGTGGGACGCGTGCCTCGACCGTCAGCCGGCATAGGGAGGCAGCATGAAAGCTATCAATCGTCTGGCCTCCTTTATCAAGGCCGACCACCGTTATGTGTACCTGGGTACGAGCGTCATCGCAGCACTTGGTCTGGCGTTTAGCCAGCGCAACCCCACGCCGCTGAGCTTCTTGGCGCCTACGGGCATCTTCCAGGATTGCCTCTGGGCGATCCTTTGGGCCTGGCTCGTCGTGTCGGCGGCAGCGCTCGTCACCAAGCTCATGCACTGGAGCGACTATCGCGAGAAATCTCCGTTTGCTTCCGAGCGTTTCCGTCGCGGCGCGCGCCTGGGCAGCTATGTCGTCGTTGCCATCGCGGCGATCTTCTTTATCGACCGCTGCGTCATGTCGTTTATCGACCTGGTGCAGGTGAGCATTGTCTCGGACTCCAACCCCAGCGACTTTTTGTCGAGCCTGGTCTATATGACCTATAAGAGCGGCGACTTCTTTATCCGCGGCATCGAGATCACCATCGCGCTTGCTACCTTTGGCACGATCATCGCCTTTTTCCTGGCGCTGGTCTTTGTGTTCCTGCGCATCCAGACGTTCGATCGCGTGGACAACGACCTCACGCGTTTCTTCAAGAGCATCGGCCGCGGCTTTGCAACGGTCTACTCCACCGTCGTGCGCGGCACGCCCATGATGGTCCAAGGCCTGCTCATCTATTACGCGGGCTTTACCGTCCTGCGCGGCATGGGCTTCGAGACCGCCCAGGCCAACCAGATTTGGAGCACCTTTACCGCCGGCCTCGTCACCATTTCACTCAACTCCACCGCCTACATGATGGAGGTCCTGCGCGGCGGCATCGAGTCCATCGACGCCGGCCAGGCCGAGGCGGCGCGCTCACTGGGCTTGTCGCAGTGGCAGGCCATGCGCAAGGTCGTGTTCCCCCAGGGCATCAAGAACGCGATCCCCGCGCTCACCAACGAGCTCATCATCAACATCAAGGATTCGTCGGTGCTCTCGGTCATCGGCGTGTTCGACCTTATGTACGCCACCACCACCGTCGCCGGCGTGTACTACCGCCAGATGGAGGTCTACTGCGTGGCGCTCGTGGTCTACCTGATCCTGACGCTCGTGGCGAGCCGCTTGCTCGAGGCCTTTGGCAAAAAGCTCGGCGCCGAGGCCCCGGCAACGCTGCCCAGCTCCAACTAGGCTCAAGACGAGGAGAATCATCATGGCAGATACCGCCACTACCGGCGCTGCGGCCGCCGTACAGACCAATGAGCCGCTCATTCGCGTCGAGGGCCTGCGCAAGAGCTTCGGCTCGCTCGAGGTGCTCAAGGGCATCGACCTGTCCGTCAAATCCGGCGAGGTCGTCACCATCATCGGCGCCTCGGGCTCGGGCAAGTCAACCTTCTTGCGCTGCCTTAATCTGCTCGAGACCCCGGACGCGGGCCACATTTGGTTCCACGGCCAGGACCTTACGGCCGAGCGCTGCAACATCAATAAACTCCGCGAGGACATCGGCATGGTGTTCCAGGGCTTCAACCTGTTCAACAATATGGACGTGCTCGACAACTGCACGCTCGCGCCCGTCACGCTCAAAAAGATGAGCAAGGCCGAGGCCGAAAAGGTCGCGATGGAGCACCTGACGAGCGTGGGTTTGGAGAAGTTCGCGCATGCCGCCGTGGGTCGCCTGTCCGGTGGCCAAAAGCAGCGCGTGGCCATCGCCCGCGCCTTGTGCATGAATCCGCAGATCATGCTGTTCGACGAGCCGACCTCCGCGCTCGACCCCGAGATCGTTGGCGAGGTGCTCGAGGTCATGCGCAAGCTCGCCGCCGACGGCATGACCATGGTCGTCGTCACGCACGAGATGGCCTTTGCTCGCACGGTGTCCGACCGGGTAGTCTTTATGGACAAGGGCGTGGTGCTTGAGGACGCCGCACCGGCCGAGCTCTTCGGCAACCCCAAACACCAGCGCACCCGCGAGTTCCTCTCGCGCTATCTCGAGGACAAATAACCGACCGCAAACGCTTTTGTGGCAGGGCCGCTCCGGTGGGGCGGCCCTCGTCGTCACAATCGAAAGGAAGACATGGCCGAGGTTTGGCGTTTTTTTGCGCATGAGGATGATTTTGCCGATTTGGATGAGGCTGGCGCATGCGAGCGCTTGGGCCGTGTCCTGTCGTTTCCGACGATTTCGAGCATGGATGCCGAGGCGGTGGACTGGCAGCCGTTTGCCGATCTGCGTGCCTACATGCAGCAGGCTTGGCCGCGCGTGTTCGAGGCGGGCGAGGTTGAGCTCATCGGCCATTCGCTGTTGGTGACGCTTGCCGGCTCCGACCCTGCGCTCAATCCCGTCATGCTCATGGGCCACATGGACGTGGTCCCTGTGGTACCGGGCACCGAGGAGGATTGGGCTCACGCACCCTTTAGCGGACACGTGGACGACACCTACATTTGGGGTCGTGGCGCAATCGACATGAAGGACCAGGTCGCAGGCATTCTCGAGGCGGTTGAGTATGCGCTTACGCACGGTTGGCAGCACGAGCGCACGCTGCTGCTCGCCTTTGGTCAGGACGAAGAGACCACGCAGTACGGCGCGGGTGC
>CAKUCJ010000189.1 GCA_934643435.1 uncultured Collinsella sp. | reverse complement strand
TCTCGCGGTCAAGCGTGGCGATGCCGTATGCCATGGCAAGGACCGAACCCATGAGCGGGCAGATGAGCATGGCGCCCACGATGGCGATGTCCGAGTCGATATCGAGGCCGATGCTCGCGATGAGCATGGCGATGATGAGGATGCACAGATGCGAGCCGGTCAGGCGCGCCCCGTTTACAAAGCGCTTGCGGATCACGTGATAGGGCGCGCGACCCTCGCGGATATTGAACGCCTGTTTAAGGAAGCGGCCGGCATTCTCAGCCGCCTCGCTGTGGGCGGGACGGATGCCGTGGCGCCGATGATGGCGCTCACGCAGTCGCTTGATCTGTTGTTTGTCGAGTTCCATGTCTACCTTATCTCGCCGTGCGGCTACGGGCCTCGCCCGCCGCTTCAACTCTATACCCTGATGGTTGAATGGTAACCAGGACCATGACAGGAATGGTATTCAACAAGGCGTGCAGATATCTCTGTGGACTTTTAAAAAGCCCGGTAGATAAAAAGCGCGAGGCCGGAATGCTTTCCGACCTCGCGCTCTGCGTTGGTGCGTTGTTATTCAGCCTAGCCCAGCAGGCTCAGGCCCACCGAAATAAACGCCAGAATAACGCCGACGATGGACTCGCCGCCGAGCAGGCCGCTGGCGACGACCAGGCCCTGCTCCTGGAAGGCGGCGTCCTTGGCAGCCTTCTCCTCGTCCGAAAGACCAGCCTCGGCATCGCGGTGGGCGGCCCACTTGTCGTAGGCGAGCTTGACGCAGGAGCCCAAGAAGGCCGTGAACGACATGTAGAACGGCAGGTACACGCCCAGGCCGATCATCATGGCCGGAATACCGAGCCAGTACATGACGATGCCTGCGATAAAGCCGCCCGCGAACCACGGCACGCTCGGGATGCCCGAGACCATGGTGGCGACGACGCTGGCCTGCGCGGCAACAAAGCTCTTGTCGGGGCCAAAGGCGTCCGGGCCATAGGCGGTGACGAGCGCGACCATGACGGCGGCGGCGACCAGGGCGCCTACGATGCCGCCGATGGCCTGGCCGATCCACTGTGCGCGCGGGTTGGTGCCCAGCACGGCGCCGGCCTTAAAGTCGTTCATGACGTCGCCCGCAAGGCCGCACGCCACGGCAACGATGCCGGCGATAAAGAACAGCTTGACCTGGGCGATCTGAGCGCAGGCTGCCACGATGAGCATGACGATGAGGCCAAAGATCTCCATGGGGTCGATACCCGTCTGGCCGCAGCTCTGCGCGCTCATGATGGTGGTGACAAAGGTGAACAGCGTGACGATGACGGCCGGAACGGGGCCAAGGTCGAGCGCGATGGCGATGACGACGGCGATAGCGGCAGCGCCCAGGCCTATGATGCCGGCGTCAAGCTTAAGGGAGCCCGAGATGAGCGACTGCTCGTCGGTATCGGTGGAGCTATCGGCGGCAAGACCGCGGACGATACCGGCGACCTGCGGCAGGATGTCCTTGAGGACGACGGCGACGCCAAAGCCCATCATGAGGCCCATACCCAGGGACTTGACGATGCCCTGCGCGGTCACGACGTCGAACAGGCCGGCAGCGGTGCCGCCGACGATGATGCCAAAGTTGCCCAGCAGCGCGCCGGCAAACCAGAAAGCGACTGGGGCGAAGCCCACGAGGAAGCCGACGGAGAGCAGCATGGGCGAGTTGTAGATGCCAAAGGTCACGCCGGGGATGTTGAGCGTGCACAGCATGCTGGGCACAATACCCAGGGCGTCGCGCAGCACGCTGTAGATGCCGGCGAGGGCCATGGAGCCAAAGAGCTGCTTGCCGGTCTTGCCGCCGGCCTCGGTTGCGCGCAGGGTCTGGGCTGCGGCGTTGCCGGTGGGGAACTCAAGGGCGGCGTCCACGATAAAGTGACGGTGGATGAGCGCCGTGGCCAGCAGGCCCAGGATGGTGCCGGCGAGTGCCACGATAAACATGTCGAGCCAGCTGATCTGGTCGGCATAGCCCAGCATCCAGGCGCCCGGGATGGTAAACGCCAGGCCGCCGGCGACCATGGCGCCCGCGGACATGATGGTGTGGGTGACGTTGGCCTCGTTGAGGCTGGCGTTGCCCATAAGCTTAAGGAAGAACAGCGAGATGACGGCAGCGAAGACGATTGGCCAGGGGAGTGCGCCCATCTTGAGCGCCGTGTAGGCCGAGCTTGCCGTGATAATCACGCAGCCAAGGACGCCGATGACGACGCCGCGCAGCGTGAGTTGCCCGCGCATCGAGGCGCGGTTCAAGGGATTGCTCATATATAACTCCTTTGCGTATATCCGCTTCCCCCGGGAGCGCCGCTACGGATACGGCGCGGGAAGTCGGGTTACCAAGGGCCGCCGCGTGAGCTCGCAAACGACCGCGCTCCAGTATAGCGGCATCGCCCGCCATGCGCTCCGCCAAAAGCAGCTAATTTGGGATGCATTTGTATACGGGATATACTGCTGGGCAGACGAAAGGAGCGCCGACGATGCTTAATGGGTGCGCATATATATTGACGGTCGACGTGGGCAACACGTTCATTCGCTTTGGCCTGTTTGCCGAGGATTCGGCCGCGGCCCAGGAATGCCCGCTTGCGACATGCGAGATCACCACGCCGTCGAGCATTACAGCCGACGAGGCGCGCATGCGTCTCGTACAGGTCATGGGCGCGCTTGCCGCCGATGCGGGTATGCCAGGTGCACTCGTTCCCGCGGCTGCTGTGCTCAGCTGCGTGGTGCCGGCGCTCGAGCGCCCGTGGAAGGCGGCACTTTCCCGCACCTGCACGGGGCGCGTGCTCACCGTGGGGCCGGGCCTCAAGACCGGCATGCCCGTGCACTACGATGACCCGGCCGAGATCGGTCCCGACCGCATCGCCGATGCCGTGGCGGCCCGCGCCGTCTACGGTTCGCCGTGCATCGTGATCGATCTGGGCACTACGACCAATATCGAGGTGATCGACGCGCGCGGTACCTTTGTCGGTGGCGTCATCGCGCCGGGCCTGGCACTCGGCGCTCGCTCGCTCTCGGCCGCTGCGGCGCGTCTGCCCCAGGTCGAGCCCTCGGCACCGACGCACGTTATCGGCCGCAACACGCGTGAGGCCATGCGCTCGGGCGTGGTCTTGGGCGAGGTGGCACGCATCGACGGCATGCTCGACATGGTGCTTGCCGAGATGCGCGCGACTAAGGCGGCGGGGGAGGGCGATGTGCCCATCGTCATTACCGGCGACGATGCCGAGGCACTCGCGGCACTGGTTGGCCACAGCCTGACGGTCGATGATGCGCTGACGCTGCGGGGTCTGGCCGAGCTCTACCACATCAACCAAAAGCCCCGTCGCGCGTAGAGCGAGGGCAGGTGGGATAAACACCCCACCTTTCACCTGCTACAATGGGTCAAAATGTTGCGATTACGGAGGTGTCTGCCATGTCGGACGATCTTCATCAAACCGCGTCGGGCAAGCGCCGCGACGTCATTAGCTGGGACGAGTTCTTTATGAGCGTGGCCATTGCCGCGCAGCGCCGCAGCAAGGACCCCAACACGCAGGTGGGCGCGTGCATCGCCAGCACCAACCACCGCATCCTTTCGGTGGGCTACAACGGCACGCCCTCGGC
>CAKUCJ010000188.1 GCA_934643435.1 uncultured Collinsella sp. | reverse complement strand
TGTGCGGCGCGCGCGACCCCAAGGAGATCGGCATGCACTCGCTGCGCGGCGGCACCGTCGCCGGCGTGCACGAGGTGAGCTTCTTTGGCCAGGACGAAGAGGTCACACTCACGCACCGCGCCACGAGCCGACAGATCTTCGTCAACGGCGCCCTGGCGGCCGCCCAGAAGCTCGTCGTCCGCGACCCCGGCTTCTACACCTTCGACCAGGTCATGTTTGCCTAACCAATCATTAACCAAGCCCACGTAAAGGAGAAACAGTATATGAGCAACGCAGCCGAGATGGATGCACAGGAGATTATCAACTACATCGCCACCGCGCCCAAGAAGACGCCCGTCAAGCTGTATGTGCGCGAGAAGCCCGGCATGAAGGTTGCCTGGGGCGATGCGCACGTCTATGGCGGTCGTCGTGGCAAGACCGTCTTTGGCGACTGGGACGAGCTCAAGGCCATCCTCGACGCCAATGCCGATTCCATCGACTACTACGACGTCGAGAACGACTGCCGCAACTCCGCCGTTCCCATGCTCGACCTTAAGGGCATCAACGCCCGCATCGAGCCGGGCGCGATCATCCGCGACCGCGTCGAGATTGGCGACCGCGCCGTCATCATGATGGGCGCCATCATCAACATCGGCTCCGTTATCGGCGAGGGCTCCATGATCGATATGGGTGCCGTGCTGGGCGGCCGCGCCACCGTGGGCAAGAACTGCCACATCGGCGCCGGCACCGTACTGGCTGGCGTCGTTGAGCCCGCGAGCGCCACGCCCGTCATCATCGAGGACGATGTCATGATTGGCGCCAACGCCGTGGTCCTGGAGGGCGTGCGCGTGGGCAAGGGCGCCGTTGTGGCTGCCGGCGCCGTATGCGTCGAGGACGTCCCCGCCGGCGCCGTCGTGGCCGGCGTTCCCGCCCGCGTCATCAAGATGCGCGACGCCCAGACCGACAGCAAAACCGGCTTGGAAGAGGGTCTCCGCCAACTCTAGAGGCGTGTCAGCCTGCAGCGCAATTCAACCCTAAGCAAGAAGGCCGAAGCCCCGCCCGGGACTTCGGCCTTCTTCATCTTAAGGTTCCGTCGTATTCGACCATGGCTGGTTGTTTTGACAGGCGCTCTGCGGCCGTCTTGTAGACCTCGGAACGGTCGCGCCGACCTATTGCCACGATCTCGGCAATCTCCACCGTTCCATCCTCTCGGATTCGAAAAACCATTCGGAGCCCCGCGTTTCGCCATTTAATCTTTTTGCAACCGGCAAGCTCACCGTGAAGCGGCGTTCCGATTTCATCGGCACGCGTCTTTAATTTTGCGACTGCAATACGGACGAGCCTTCGCTGAGATCCATCGAGTTTTTGATATTCCTTCTCGACGTCTCGGTTCAAAAAGCCGACAACAAAGTGCCCGCTCATTCGAAAAGATCCTCGTCGGAAATCGCATCAGGATCCATCGATTCGAACTCCTTGAGTTCCTCTGGAGTCAGAGCATCCTCAAACGGAACAAACTCGTGCGGTCCATTTTTGATTCGATCCGCCGCGATGCGATCAAGCTCAAGTTCGCGAAGGTACTGTAGGGCGCCGTACATTTCCTCATAGGCGGCGTAGTCGATAATCACGGTATCGATGTCGTTATGATCGGCGATAAACTGCGGCGCGCGCTTAGCACGCTTGCGAACGGCAGATAAGGACTTGCTCGCTTCGGTAGCAGAAACTACCTGATCTTTTGTAAACACCGGCTTTTCCAGAACAAGTGGGGACATTTGTACCTCCAAAAAATAATCTGGATTATATTTCAAAGTATACTTCAAAATATAATCCAGATTTCTCTTCGGAAGAAACTATTGCCCTATCGATTCTCGATGCTTCCGATGTTCTTGAGTTCGATGGAGATGAGGCCGTTGGGTTCGTTGACAAACTCGATGTACTCGGAGTTCGATCCCATCTCGGCCGGGAAGCTGATCTCGATACCCGTATCGGTACGAATCTTGTGATTGCGCACGGCCGCACGCTCGACCTGCTTACGCTCCACGGGCACGCGCTCGGGCACCTTCTCTTCGGTCAGTGCCGCACGCACGCTCTCCTTGATGACCGGCTCGTCCTCAAAGACCTCGTCGACGATATCCCAGGGCGGCAGCTCCTCGTCGTCCTCGACCTTCTCGGCAACGGCGGCCTTAACCTTGGCGAGTGCCACGGCGGTATTGGCGCCGTGCTCCTCGGCAACTTCCTCGACCACGCGCGTCACGGTATCGATGATCTCCTTGCCGGACACGCCCGTGTCGCATTGCAGCAGACCGTCAGGGATGAGCATGCGATCTTCACCGGCGATCTTGCGCTTCTTGTCCACATAGCCGATCTCCATGGTGCTCGCGCGCACGATGGCATAGCTTGGCACCTTTTGGGAAGGATTCGGCAGAATGGCGTAATGGCGCGCGATGTCGTTGCGTACCTCGCCCTCCTCGCGGCCCACCTCGTGCATAAAGGCCTGCTTGGAGCCCAGTAGCATGACGGCAAACCAGCGGGCGTCCTCGTCATCGTCAAAGTCCGCTACAAGCACGTCGGTGGACTCGGCTTTCTCTGCCTTGGTGAGTTCGGAGGAGATGAACTCCGCAATCTGCTGCGACAGGTCCACGAATTCGCGCTCGCCAAAGAAATACCCCTTGAGCTCTCCGCCGAATGCAGAGTCCTCGGCAAACGTGGCACGCTTATTGTCGGCCGAAGTGCGGGCACGGCGCAGGTGCGTGGTCACAAAGTTGCGCACGGTGCGGCTCTCGATATCGAGCTCGCGCTGGCTCATAACGTTGACGGCCGAGTCAAAGTCCAGGATATGCAAGATCGCGTGATTGATTTTCATATACGGCATTCCGTTCTAGATCGAATTGAGCACGAATCAGTATAGCGGTCGAGCCCGCCCCAATGCACCAACGGCTAGTGCAGGAGTTCGGACTGCCATGCTTCGAGCTGCTCGGCCAAGCTTTTGCCGGTGGCGGGAACATTGAACTCGGGGCGTTTGGGCAGCAGCGCACATTTAAGAATTGCTGCGATTGTCTGCGAAATAAAACGGCGCGTATCTTTGTCGAAACCTTGCGCAGCCTGGAGCATCACGGGCAGACTCTCGCGTAGATTCCCCGCGATATCCGCAAACCGTTCGGCGTCTGTGGCCTCAAACACGGAGAACAACGCATCCACAAAGCGCTCACGCTCGGCAGGTTCCACTGCAAGCAGCATCTCACGAATAGAGCTATCGACGTATCGAGCGCCGGCAGACAGGTGTTCGCAATACACAAAGTCGCAGCCGTCGACGACCCAGCTAAAGGGATTATGTTGCAGCAGGCTGAACTCCGTGCTCTCGACAATGGCATAGTCTTCCTGCGTCTCGAACATCATGCCGAAAATCGACGACTGGGGCAGCGTCTTGTCGATGCGACCGGACAGGCCCGCAAAGGCGTCACCGCTCAGGAACTCCTCGACAAAGCCGGGGCCATCATGGGAGAAGGCCCGCTCGATCCGGTCGCCAGCAGCGTCAGAGCATATCGCCGCGCCATACACCGCCAAGTTTCCGCCTTTGGAATGGCCTCCGCACAAGAGCGGTCCATCAATCGCGGCCGCCGCCTCGTCCACATAACGCGCCGCAGATTCCTG
>CAKUCJ010000187.1 GCA_934643435.1 uncultured Collinsella sp. | reverse complement strand
CAGTTGCTGACGGTGGGTATCGTACAATCCATATGGCGGCATCGTTCGGGCGCCGCGTAACCGCTGGAGGGGTTTGCTATGAAGATTCCCGTGGACAAGCTGACCCGCGTCTTTAAGATGGGCGCGACCACCAAGAAGGACTCCGATACGCCGGTGCGCGTGTCTGTCTACCTTGATTCGTCTGCCTCGCGTTTTTTGGTCGAGACGGTGCGCGATGCCTTCGTGCCGCAGACGACGTCGGGTATTGTGCGCGTTGAGCGCTTGGGTGAGGACCGTATCGTTCCCAAGACTGATACCGATGTAGTGCTGGTCCTTTCGTGCGGATCCGACCGCCTTGAGAGCGCCGTGCAGGAGCTCGTGATTGCTGGCGCTCCCGTGTGCGTGCTGGCGGAGTCCGCCGTCGAGGTGCCGTTTATCGAAGAGTCCACGCCCATGCTCGGCGTGGTGGCGGCTACCGATAAGACGTATCTGCTCGAGACGCTCGCACGCTGGATTCTCGACCGTACGGACAAGGAGACGGCGTTTGCCGCGAATTTTGCCTTCATGCGCATTGCCGCTGCCAACCGCATTATCACTTCGTGCGCGCTTACCAATATGGCGACCGGCGCGTTGGTGTTTTTGCCGGGGGCCGATTATCCCGTCATGGCGTTGGCGCAGGTGGGCATGCTCTTTGAGCTCGCGGCCATCTTTGGGCGCGGTATTAAGCCCGAGCGCGGCTATGAGGTCGCGGGTGTGCTTGCCGGTGGTCTGGTGGTCCGCGCCGTCACTCGCGCACTGGTAAAGCAGACGCCGCATATTGGCTTTGCCGTCAAGGCGCTTACCGCCGCCGCGGGCACCTATGGCATGGGTCGTGCGCTCGTCTCGCTCTACGAGCGCGATATCGACTATAGCCGTGCCAACGAGGTGGTTGCCGCCACGTTTTCGCGCGTCCGCGACCTGGTGACCACGGTTGCCGGTGCCACTCGTCCTATGGGTCCCTTTGAGGACGCATCCGATCTTGCTGCTTAGGGGTTTCTTTTGCGCGCTGTGTACCAAGACTGTTTTCATTTGATTGAGCCGTTGCTCGCAAAGGTCGAGAAGCCGAGTCGCTATATCGACCACGAGTGGGGCACGCTTTCCAAGGCCGATGCCGACTATCGCTGCTGCATGATCTACCCGGATGTGTATGAGGTCGGCCTGCCCAACCAGGGCATCGCCATTCTCTACAACATCCTCAACCAGGCCGAGGGCATCTCGTGCGAGCGCGGCTATGTGCCGTGGCCCGATATGGGCGACGCCATGCGTGAGGCGGGCATTCCGCTGCTGTCACTCGAGGGTGCGGCGCCTGTGGCCTCGTTTGATATCGTCGGCATGCACGTTCCGCACGAGATGGCCGTTACCAACTTTCTCGAGGCGCTCGACTTGGCCGGCATTCCGCTGTTGGCAGCCGATCGCATCGAGGACGACCCCATCATCGTCGCCGGCGGTCCTTCGGTCTATAACCCCGAACCGTATGCGGCGTTTTTCGATGCCATTCTGATCGGCGAGGGCGAGGAGTCGCTGCTCGAGATTTGCCAGCTACATCGTCGCCTGCGCGACGAGGGCGTCTCGCGTGCACAGATTGTTGAGCAGCTCGCGACCGTGGGTGGCACCTACGTGCCGTCGCTCTACGAGGTGCGCCATGACGGGCCCTGCTCGCCGCACGGCTATACCGTGCCGTGTGAGGGCAAGGATGTGCCGCCGGTGGTCTATAAGCGCGTCGTCGAGGACTTTGGCGCCACCAATCCGCTGTCGCAGTCGTGCGTCCCCTACGCGCAGCTTGTTCACGATCGCCTGTCTATCGAGATCCTGCGCGGCTGTGCCCGCGGCTGCCGTTTTTGCCAGGCCGGCATGACGTATCGCCCGGTGCGCGAGCGCTCGGCCGACCAGATCGTGTCTTCGGTGATCCAAGGTCTGGAGAAGACCGGCTATGACGAGGTGTCGCTTACCTCACTTTCCACGACCGATCACTCCTGCATCCGCGACGTCCTTGGCAGGCTCAACCGCCGCCTGGAGGACACGGGCATTCGCGTGTCTATTCCATCGCAGCGCCTGGATTCGTTTGGCGTTGATATGGCAGAGTCGGTCGCCGGTGAAAAGAAGGGCGGCCTGACGTTTGCCCCCGAGGCCGGCAGTCAGCGCATGCGCGACATCATCAATAAGAACGTGACCGAGGATGACCTGGATCGTGCGGCTAAGGCGGCTTTCGAGGCCGGTTGGAACCGCATGAAGCTCTACTTTATGATGGGCCTTCCCGGTGAGCGCGACGAGGACATCGTGGCTATCGCCAACCTGGCCGACCACGTGCTGGAGCTTGGCCGCTCCGTAGTGCCCAAGGCGCGCCGCGGCTCCATTTCGGTGTCTATCTCGGTTTCCGTCTTTATCCCCAAAGCGGCCACCGCGTTCCAGTGGTGCCCGCAGCTCGACTACGACGACGTCAAGCGCCGCCAAAAGTTGCTTATCACGAGCGTGCGCAACCGTGCCGTCCGTGTTCATTACCACGATGCCGAGACCTCGCTCATCGAGGCCGCGCTCTCCCGTGCCGGCCGCGACATGACGCCTGTCATCATCGATGCCTGGCGTGCCGGCTCGCGCTTTGACGCCTGGGTGGAGCATTTCTCGCTCGAAAACTGGAAGGAGGCCGCCGCCAAAAACGGCATCGACCTCAATGAGCTCGTGCACCTGCCTTACGAGCTGGACTGGCGTCTGCCTTGGGAGCACGTGAGCCCCGGTTGCTCGCGCGGCTTCCTCGAGCGCGAATACCGCCGCTCGTTGGAAGGCGTCACGACACCCGATTGCACCCGTACGTCGTGCACCGGCTGCGGAATTTGCCCCACGCTCCATGCCAAGAACGTATTGGTGGGTGATCGCGCATGAGTGAGCGCTTGACCGACAACCCCACGCTCTTTAGGCTGCGCGTTCGCTACGGCAAGCGCGACCGCCTCAAGTATCTGGGCCATCTGGAACTGATCCATACCATTGAGCGCATCGTGCGCCGTGCAGGGCTGCCCTATGCCGTAACGCAGGGCTTCTCTCCGCACATGCGCGTGGGCTTCTCGTCGGCGCTGCCGGTGGGCACATCGTCGACCTGTGAGTGGTATGACCTTTTTATGACCGAGTTCGTCGCGCTTGACGAGGCGTTTGAGCGCCTGGCGGCTGCTTCTCCGGCCGATCTGGCTCCTATCGAGGCTGCATATATCGACGTGCGCACGCCGGCGCTGACGGCACAGCTCACGCGCCTGTCGTACCGTATTGACCTGCATTTGGACCCCGAGGCGCCGGTGAGTGCCGACGAGGTGCGCGCCGCGATCGACACGCTGCGCGCGGGCCATGGCATCGACTATGCGCGTGGCAAAAAGAGCAAGCGCCTTGATCTGGACCATACGCTCGTGGGCTATGAACTCACGGCGGGGGAGCGTCCGGACCACTTGGTGCTCATGCTCGACACCCATGCCGACAACGAGGGCTCCATGCGTCCGGAAATTTTGCTTTCTGCTGCTGATGTTTTGTTGCAGGGCTTGACCCCGGGCGTCGATGCACCTATTGTTTCCACCGGTATGCAAGACCTCGTGACCATCTGCTCCTACGATGTCGAGCGTCAGAATCAAGCATGCGA
>CAKUCJ010000186.1 GCA_934643435.1 uncultured Collinsella sp. | reverse complement strand
TCACCTCCTCTGGGCAAATGTGGCTTCAGGTCGTGAAGGTGCGCCTGAAGCAGGAAAAGACTTGGTAATAATATCTTTCAACCTCCCAGGCTGCAAGAATATGCAGCTACAACCTCATGACCTCCACATATGTCCATGCTTGCACGACACTTCTCGCGTATTCCAACCAAATCCTGACCAAGAGCTTGACGGATCCGTTGGCAGAATACGGTGACGTGGGGACAAGTTGGGCAAATCGCAGGTCAGCGCTTGCAAGGTTGTGGTCGCAAAATGCATACCGGTGGTCTGCAACATCGGTCAAAGTTTTTTAAATTCATTGTCGAGTAGCTTATAAATACCTATTTTGAATAATTTGCCATATATAACTATGCTGGTCAGAGGCCTTTTTTGGCCGCCTGAATCCCGTTGCGGAGTCGCGCGTTTTAAAAAATGCCAACTTTTCTGTTTGCACTTTGCGATTCCTCGTGTATACTGACTTTCGCATTTAACGGAGAGTTGTCCGAGTGGCCGAAGGAGCACGATTGGAAATCGTGTAGGCGTCAAAAGCGTCTCCAGGGTTCAAATCCCTGACTCTCCGCCAGTTAATTCCAAAGCAGGCCTTCGAGCCTGCTTTGTTTTTACCCCACGCGGAGGGGTGGCAGAGTGGTTGAATGCGGCGGTCTCGAAAACCGTTTGGCCTGTATAAGGTCACGAGGGTTCGAATCCCTCCTCCTCCGCCATTAGATGGTACAAGCCCCAGCAATGGGGCTTTTTTCTTTTTGGGCACATTTCAATAACGCGCAGGAGGAGGGATTCGAACCCGCAGGGCGCGGAGCGTAAAGAAAACGCGCCAGTGTCGCGTTTTTAGCGCAGCGCGGTCGGCGCCAGCCGACCGGATAAATTTTGAGCTCCGCTCAAAATTTGGACATCCCTCCTATTCAGGCCGCACCCTCATCGCTTTCAATCTCAACCCAAATCTCAAACATGTGCGTCACCCTCCAAAGATGTCAAAAATTGTCGTTTTTGGAGGCTGGTGTACACGTTTGACCCTGCGCCCGCATCAACTGCCGACCGTTTACCGAGCAATGAGGTCGCCACGCCCGCCAACCATGTACTATGTACGGGCATTGTCTAAACCCATAATCCAAAGGACCCCATTTTGCCCGTCGTCGCCGCTATGACCGTTACTACACACGCTTCGGATGCCATGGTCGCCATCCCATTTTGGCTTGAGATGTTCGCCGTTGTCGCGGCTTCGATCTCGGGCGTGCTGGTCGCACGCGAGCACAAGCTCGACCTGGTGGGCGCAGTCGCACTCGCCGTCGTTTGCGGCCTGGGCGGCGGCCTCTTGCGCGACATGACGCTCCAGGTGGGCAACGTCTACATCCTCAACCAGCCCATGGCGCTGCCGCTCTCCATTGCGACTGCTGCCATCATCTATATCTTTCCGGCAATCGTCGACAAACCCGATAAGCTCATCCCACTGCTCGACATCATCTCGGTCGGCATCTACGCGGCCACCGGCGCGGACAAAGCACTCGTGTACGGATTCGCACCCGCTGTGTGTATCATGATGGGCTTTTTCACCGCAGTGGGCGGCGGCATGCTGCGCGACGGCTTTATGGGCGTGGTGCCGGGCATTTTCCAACGCACCAACTTCTACGCCATCGCGGCCATCGCCGGATCGGCAAGCTATGTAGCCCTCGTCATGAGCGGCCTCATGGGCAATGTCGCCGCACTGGTCGTATGCGTTGTCGTGACCATGGGGCTGCGCTGGCTATCGCTGCGCTTTGACATCAAAAGCCCTACCGAGGAAGACATCGCACACTTTTTGCATCGCAAAAAGTAGTAGCGTGACCTCTCACCTCTCACCTCGAAATGCAACCGAGAGGTTCTTTTAGAGCGCCCGCGCGTTGGGTACCCTGTTAGGTATATGTCGAGCACCTAACGAAGGATTCACCATGCCTTGCAACCAATTCCCATCGACCCGGCGCCACAAAACGTGGGGTCACATCACCATCCTATTCGCGCTCATCGCGTTCGCGCTCACCACGCTTCCCACGGCATCGTTCGCCGGCACGGACACCGCGGGCAACGTGCTCGCAACCGATAGCGACTCCAATCCGTCTGGCGTCGAAGGCGACCTGTACTGGGCCGGACAGAGCCTCAACCTGGATGATGCCTCCATTGACCGCGACATCATCGCGGCAGGCGAGAGCCTCTCTATCCGCGATTGCACCGTAGGTGGCGCCGTCCGCCTAGCGGCGCGCACCATCGATATCGCCAAAACCGCCATCGATGGCAGCGTGACGGTGGCCGGCCAGCATGTCGTACTCAATACCGACAGTACCGCCAGCTGTTTCTATGCGGCGGGCGAGACGGTTACCCTGCGCGGATCTGCCAAGTCGGCAGCGCTCGCGGGCGACACGGTGACCATCGATGGCACCGTCGATGGCAATGTCGAGGTCTGGGCCGACAAACTCATTCTGGGGAAGAACGCCCGCATCACCGGCACCGTGAACGCCCACGTCTCCGAAGACCCCGAGCGCGCCGAGGGTGCTCAAGTCGGAGCCCTCAAAATCGACCGAACCGAGAGCGAGGACACCTCCACGGTCAACGACACCATCGGCGGTATCGTTGCCTCGGCGCTATCCACCTGCTTTGTCGCCATCCTCCTTGAGCTCGTCTTTCCGCGCGCAACCGCCAGCGCCGCAGGCATGCTCCATCAGCGTCCAACGCCGCTGTGGGTAAGCGGCCTCCTGGGCACCGTCGCCGTCGTTCCCACTGTCCTGTTGCTCATCGTCTCGATTGCAGGCCTGTCGCTTGCCGGAGCCCTCATGTGCAGCGTCATCGGCATCGCCCTGGTCTCGGCGGCCTTTACGGGCACCGCCGTCACGCGCATGGTCGGACACAACCAGAACCGCTATGCCATGGCCGCCGTCGGCGGCGTGGCCGCAGGCGCCCTCACGGGACTTCCCCTCATCGGCGACTTTATCAGCGGCGTGGCCTTTGTCTTTATGCTCGGCTACGTTATCCAGATCATCTGGCGCAACGCCCACCTCAAACCGCAACAGTCCGCCAATAATCCGGGACTCCCCACCGCCTAGCCATCAACCACCACAAAGGGGACAGGCACCTTTGTGGTGGTTCAGCCCAGCCAATCCCCGTTGCGCTAAAAAGGGCGCCAACCATCGCGGTCGGCGCCCTTTCTTATTGGCGGCTATAAACCCCAGTGCTTATTTGTTGACCTGACCGGCGCGGACGGCGGCCTTCTTGCGGTCGGTGGCGTTGAGCAGACGCTTGCGCAGGCGAATGTTCTTGGGAGTGATCTCCACCAGCTCGTCGTCGGCGATGTACTCCAGCGCCTCCTCAAGCGAGAAGGTGCGGGGCGGCACCAGCTGCACGGAGATGTCGGAGGTCGAGGAACGCTGGTTGCCCAGGTTCTTGGTGCGGGCGATGTTGACAACCATGTCGCCGGCCTTGCTGCGCTCGCCCACGATCATGCCCTCGTAGCACTCGGTGCCCGGCTCGACGAACAGCTGGCCGCGCTCCTGCAGCGTGCCCAGAGCGTAGGCGACCGCCTTCTCGGTGGTCATGGAGATCATGGCGCCGTTCTGACGGTTGCCGATCTCGCCGGCGTAGGGACCGTACTCCAG
>CAKUCJ010000185.1 GCA_934643435.1 uncultured Collinsella sp. | reverse complement strand
GGCACGACCATCAAGGGTCTGGTGCGCGAGCTGCTGGAGCTCTCGAGCCAGCTGCCGGGCGGTATGGACGACGTGCGCGTGGCGCGCGGCCAGGCCGACACCTCGGCACTCGCCGATGCCTATCGATCGGCGTTGGGCGCAAGCAAGGCCGCGACCGAGAAGGCGCAGATGGCGCTCGATGCCATCGATGCGTTCGAGGCGAGCGACAAGACCATGGTCGATGCGGCGCGACTCATGATGTCGTGCACCATGCCGCGCGCGAGCAAGGCGTTTCCTAAGGAGCAGGTCGAGCTGCTCAAGGCCGAGGCCGCCGATGCGTTTATCAATATCGTGCTCGCCTGCGGTGCCCCGGCGCTCGATGCGCTGGTGGGCCTGGCCCGTTCCGTGGAGGCCGAGTATCGCGCGCTCAAGGCCGGCCAGTCTGCCCTCGACAACAACGACCTGCTGCGCATGGCCTACGAGGCCCTGCGCGATTATCCCGCCATTCGGGCCGCCTACGAAGGCCGCTTTAAGATGGTCATGATCGACGAGTTCCAGGACACCGACCAGATGCAGGTCGACCTGATCCGCTATCTGACGGGCGCGGGCGAGCGCGCGCTGTGCACCGTGGGCGATGCACAGCAGTCGATCTATCGCTTCCGCGGCGCCGAGGTCGAGGTATTCCGTCGTCAGGAGCGCAAAGTGGGCTCGTCTGCCGCGCCCGAGGCGACCGCCGTGACCGACGTCCCTGCCGGCGAACTCGTCAAGCTTGTGCGCAACTTCCGCAGTCACGACGAGGTGCTGCGCTACGTGGCACGTGTCTTTGATGGCGACGACGGTGGCCTGATGCAGGGCTTTTTGGATCTTGAGGCAAGTGACGGGCGCAAGGATACGCTGATGGCGAAGGCCTCGCGTCGCCAGGCACTCTTTGTTGCCGGCGGCAGCACGCAGGATCGCACGCAGGCCAAGGCCCGCGCGATCGCGGAGCGGTTCCGCTCGCTTGCCGATGCCGGCCAGCCCCAGGGCGGCATGGTGCTGCTACTGGGCCGCATGACCAACGCCGATGTCTACGCCCAAGCCTTCCGCGACCAGGGGCTCGACTGCGTTATCGCTGGTGGCTCGGTCTTTGCACAGGCTGCCGAGGTACAGACGGTGCGCGCTCTGGTTTGCGCGCTCGCCAACCCGGCCGATACCGCGCAGGGTTTGATGCCACTGCTGGCCTCGCCGATGTTTGCCCTGGGCGCCCAGGAGTTCCTGGCGCTGGCGACCAAGCTCGATGAACAGACGGGGGAGACCTCGCGCCGCAATATCGACGCGGGCATCATGAGCGATTCCGATGTGCCGGGTCTGCAGGACCTGCCGCTCGTGACGCGCGCTCGCGACGTGCTGCGCTACGCGCTTCGTCGCGTGGGACGTGACTCGTTCGCCGCCATCGCGCGCGATGTGGTCAACGCCTCTGGCTGGTTTGTGCGTCTGGCGCAGCGTGGTCCCGAGGGCAAGGCCATCGCCGCCAACGTGCTTAAGGCGCTCGATGCTGTTGCTGAGTCGGAGGCCGAGCTCGGCAACTCTCCGCGTTCCATCGCGCTGGCTTTCGATCGCTTCCTGGCGGGCAAGGAGGCCCCGGGCGCCCTCAACGAGGAGGGCGACGGCGCGGTGCGCATCATGACGGTGCACTCGTCCAAGGGCCTGGAGTATCCGGTCGTGGCGGTTGCCGAGTGCTTTGGCGTGCGCAAGTCGTCCGGTGCGGCCCAGATGGGTCGTGTCGACGGCGGAGCGCAGGTCGTGGCGCTGCCGGCGCGTTTTGATGGCGTCAAACTCGCGGACGGCACGTTTGTAAAGGGCGATGACGTCAAAAAGCAGTTTGAGCACGCGTTTAAGGGCAAGGGCACGTCGCTGTGGTTGCCGCCGGAGCTCATGGAGGATGTCTGCGCGACGGGTTCTCCCGCCGAGGCGTTCGCTCGTTTGCGCAACGATGACCTGCAGCTTTCGCTCGAGGAGCGGGCCCGCCTGCTCTACGTTGCCATGACACGTGCGCGCGAGCTGGTGATCCTGGCGATGGACGCCGGCGTGAGCCGCGGCAAGGTGACGGCTCCGACCTTCGATACCGAGACCGATCTGACCTACGACGTGCTTCGCCGTATTCTGCCGACCGACGGCTTGGAGATGCCGCAGCTCGATACCGACCGCTTGGTGTTCGACAACTCGCATCCGGGCGACTACGAGCTCATCTCGCTGGCGAACTTTACGTTTGGCGAGCAGGCGTTTGAAGCCAACGCTTCGTTGGATGCCGAGGGCAGGCTTGTCCGCGGTGGTGCGGAGGTGGAAGGCGCCGGCGCAGATGCCCGCGTCGCCGTTCTCGGTCCTGCCGACCCCGAGCCCGATGCGTTTGAGCTCGTGTATCCCCGGGCGGTGGGTGTGCGCATGGGCACCTGCCCGTATCCGGCGCGCGATTCGTATAGCTATTCGTCGATTGCCGCGGTGCTGCATGCCGAGGCCGAGGACCATGCCGCCGAGGCGCGCGTGCCCATGGACGAGGCTGGCGATGATGTGGAGTCGGATGGCTCGGAGATGACGGATGCGGATGTGGCTGCTGTCGAGCCCGTCGGCAATCCCATGGCCCTGGGCTCGGCCTTCCATGCCGCTTGCCAGTGGCTCATCGAGATGGGCGCCGACGAATTGCCCGCCGAGCGCGCCGATACCCTGGCTCGCCTGTGGCACCTGACGTCGGAGCAGCGCGAGCGTTTTGACGTTGCTCTGGATCGCTGGCTTAAGTCGGCGGTTCGCGCCGAGCTGCTTTCCTGGCCGTGCGTTCGCGCCGAGGTGCCGTTCTTCTCGCTGGGCTGCGAGGACGAAGACATCGCCCGCTACGGTGCGTATGCCGAGGGCGCTATCGATGCCTTGGCGACCGATCCGGCAGATCCGTCGCGTGCGTTGGTCATCGACTACAAGACGGGCGGTACGCCGGATGAGACGCCGGACCAGCTGCTCGAGAAGCATGCTCTGCAGGCGCGCGTCTACGCCGATGTTCTGCATAAGGCGGGCTATCAGACGGTGATCGTCAAGTTCGTCCGTGTGGAACAGCCGGATCCGACCCTCTTCGTCGAACCCGCCGAGCCCCAAGTAGTCACCTACAAGCTCTAGCCTTAATAACTTGCGGTGGAATACGGACTGTTTTGGCCAAAAAGCCGCCAGACAGTCCGCATTTCACCGCAACTGCAGTAGGAGCCGTGTGGGTTTGGCTAGGTTCGGGTGGCGTCCGGGCGGTGCGGTAAAATCGTTCAGTCAGAACACGAACCCGCATCGGAGCTCATCACATGGCATTCGTCCATCTGCACAATCACACAGTCTTCTCCATGCTCGACGGCGCAACCCGTATCCAGGATATGGTCAACCGCGCCGTTGAGCTGGGCATGCCTGCCGTGGCCATTACCGACCACGGCTACATGTACGGCGTGCCCGACTTGGCGCTGGCCTGCGACGCCGTCAACCACAACACGCCCGAGTACAAGACATGGAGCCACGACAAGGCCTTCTTGGAAAAGGACCGCCGCGACGAGCTGGTGGAGCCCGACCCCGAGGCAAACCCGCGCGAGCATGCCCAGTACGTAAAAGATATGGCCATGTGGGACGAGAAGGGCAACATCGACGAGCTAAAACCGC
>CAKUCJ010000184.1 GCA_934643435.1 uncultured Collinsella sp. | reverse complement strand
AGTCGTTGGGGACGTTCTTAAACGACTAGCCATTCAAGAACGTCCCCAACGACTACATTTGCGGCGGTTTTTTGCCTATCTGGCGCGTCTTTAGATGCAAGTGAGTAGACTTTTTCGGATTTGCTGAGCACACCGTGACAAACGCTCAATAAAACCGCAGGTCAGCGCTGTGGCGTTTTGGGGTGTGCTCGGCCTTTTGCAAAAAGTCTACTCACTTGGTTTTTTCTGCCAGAAGACCGCCGCGAGGGAAAGCAACTTCCCCGCGGCGGTCGACGTTTGTCCAGATAAAACCTGCCAAAAATTAAATACGCTCTGCAATCTCGTGGATGAGGTAGTTGGTCTTTTCCCAGCCCAGGCATGGGTCGGTGATCGACTTGCCAAAGACGCCGCCGTCGACTGCCTGGTTACCGTCCTCCAGGTAGGACTCGATCATAAAGCCCTTGACCAGCTTGGAGATGGACTCGTTGCGGCGGCAGCTGTCGAGCACCTCCTTGCAAATGCGGTACTGCTCCAGCGGTCGCTTGCCCGAGTTGTCGTGGTTGCAGTCGATGACCGCAGCCGGGTTGGCGTAGCCGGCGTGTTCGGTGTAGCGCTCGGCCAGGCGCTCCAGGTGCTCGTAGTGATAGTTGGGGTAGGTGCGACCGTCGAGGCCGATATAGCCGCGCATGACGGCGTGTGCGAGCGGATTACCGTCGCACTCAACCTCCCAGTTGCGGAAGATAAAGCTCTGGTGTGCCTGGGCGGCATAGATGGAGTTGAGCATAACGGTGGTGGAACCGGCGGTGGGGTTCTTCATGCCCACGGGTACCGAAATGCCGCTCGAGACAAGTCGATGCTCCTGGTTCTCGACCGAGCGCGCGCCCACGGCGACATAGCTCAGCAGGTCGACGAGGTATTGGTAGTTGGAGGGATAGAGCATCTCGTCGGCGGTGAAGAAACCCGTCTCCTCAATTACGCGCAAGTGCATGTGGCGGATGGCCTTGACGCCCTCGAGCAGGTCGTCCGGCGCCTCGGGGTCGGGGTTGTGCAGCAGACCCTTGTAACCGGTGCCCTTGGTGCGGGGCTTGTTGGTGTAGACGCGCGGAATGATGATGAGCTTGTCCTTGACCTCCTCGGCGGTCTTGGCCAGGCGATTCATGTACTCGAGGACCGAATCCTCGCGGTCGGCAGAACACGGGCCGATGATGAGCACCTTGCGCGCGTCCTCGCCGGTAAAGACCTTGGCGACCTCGGCGTCGAATGCCTGTTTCTTAGCGGTAAGCTCGGCGGAAAGCGGCATTTCCTCGCGGATCTCCATGGGGATCGGCAGCCTGCGTTTGAATTCCATGGCCATAGGGGTCTCCTCAATCTATAGAAAGAGCAATAAGCGTATTGTCGAATGCTCGGCATTATCCGCTGTCGCACGCTAAAGTGCAAGTCCTTGCCACCCCGAAACCTACCAAAAAGGGACGGGTATATTTTGGCAGGTTTTATCTGGGCAAACGTCAGCTGGCCCTGGAATGGAATGATGCCACGTGGCTTGGAAGAGGTCGTCGATTGAGTTCCAGAGGAGGCGGTTTGAGGTCCGCAGAACAAAAAACGGGGGCGCAGGTTGTCCTGAACTGCCTCCCATTTCTTGGACACGAGAAATGGGAGGCTTTTTATGCGTGTCGACTTGAGAGTGAAACACGACATCGAGGCCAGGAAGGCGGCGATCGGGCTCTTCGAGCGAGGGCACGGCTTCGAGTCGGCGGCGAAGGCGCTGTCGGTCCCGCGCAACACCGTGAGACAATGGCTCTACGTATACCGGTCGTTCGGAAGCGAGGTGCTGCTATCCATGGACGGCAAGCAGACCAGGTACACATACGAGCAGAAGGTCGCCGCCGCCTCGGCCGTGGTCGACGGCGGCATGGGCAAGCAGGACGCCATGAAGGCGTTCGGGGTCATGTCCCTGGCGCCGCTCAAGAGATGGTGCGCGCTCTACCGCGAGGGCGGCGCCGAGGCGCTCAGGCCCAAGCCCAGGGGCAGGCCGAAGGGGTCCGGCCCCAGGCCGCGCGAGCGCACCCGCGAGCAGGAGCTCGAGGAGCGCTGCCGAAGGCTCGAGACCGAGGTGGCCTACCTAAAAAAATTGCGTGCCCTGGTCGAGAGGGACGGGCTCTGACCAGGGCGAAGGTCGAGGCCGTGAGCGCCCTGCGCGCGGAGGGGTGCAGGCTGGGGAGCCTGCTGGAATGCGCCGGCCTGGCCCGGTCCAGCTACTACTACGCGCTGTCGCACCCGGCCAGGCCGACGCGCCCGGAGCTGCGGGACGCGGTGGCGGAGATCTTCTCGCGCACGGCCAACGGGTGCGGCCACCGCCAGGTCGCCATGTGCCTGCGCGCCGAGCTGGGCGCGCGCATAGCCGACAAGACCGTGCTCAAGATGATGCGGGAGATGGGGGTCCGCTGCGGCATCCGCCGCGAGACCGACTACCATAGGTACAACTCGTACAGGGGCGTCGTGGGCGAGACGTTCGAGAACGTCATCGGGCGCGACTTCGCCGCCGACGGGCCGTGGCAGAAGATGGGCACCGACGTCACCGAGTTCAGGCAGCCCTGGGGCAAGGCCTACTTCGCGCCGGTGTACGACTTCGGCAGCAAGGAGATAGTCGCGTGGTCGACGTCGACCAGCCCGGACATGGCGCAGCAGGCCGAGCTGCTCGACCGGCTGCTGGCGAAGATGCCCGAGGGCGCGACGCCGGTGCTTCACAGCGACATGGGCTGGCAGTACCAGCACGCCGCATGGTGCGGGAGGCTGAAGGACGCCGGGATCGTCCAGAGCATGTCCAGAAAGGGCAACTGCATCGACAACGGCGCCACCGAGCAGGTCTTCGGCCACATGAAGGATGAGTTTTTCCGGGGAAGGACATGGCCCGACTTCGAGTCCTTCAAGGCGGACCTGGACGCGTACGTCGCCCATTGGAACACGAGGCGAAGGCAGGTTAAACTGAAGGGGCTGACCCCGGAGGAGTTCCGGAGCCAGCCCCTTGCGGCGTAGTTCTTATTTAAGCCGTCCAAGTTTTGGGGTGCAGTTCATCCTGCGCCCCCGTTCTCGGGCGTTATTCGCTCCTTGCGGCCGAATCTACGCCGCTTCGTCGAACTGCGAGTTGTACAGGTCGGCGTAGAAGCCGCCCTGGGCGAGTAACTCGTCGTGCGTGCCCTTCTCGACGATATCTCCGTCGCGGATTACCAGGATCACGTCGGCGTTGCGGATCGTGGACAGGCGGTGCGCGATGACAAAGCTCGTACGGCCCTGCATCAGCGCATCCATGGCGCGCTGAATGAGCTCCTCGGTGCGGGTATCGACGTTGGAGGTCGCCTCGTCCAAAATCAGCGCCGGGCGGTCGGCCAAAATGGCGCGGGCAATGGTCACGAGCTGGCGCTGGCCCTGCGACAGGTTGGTGCCCTCCTCGTTGATCATAAAGTCGTAGCCGCCGGCGAGCGTATGGATAAAGTGGTCACAGCGCGCTGCGCGTGCAGCTGCCTCGACCTCGGCGTCGGTCGCATCGGGGCGTCCGTAGCGGATGTTCTCGCGGATAGTGCCGTTAAACAGCCAGGTATCCTGCAGCACCATGGCAAACTCGCCGCGCAGCGCCGCGCGGTCCCAGTCGCGCACGTCGATGCCCTCGACGCG
>CAKUCJ010000183.1 GCA_934643435.1 uncultured Collinsella sp. | reverse complement strand
AGTCGCGCGAGACATAGATGGGTAGGTCGCCGATGATGAGAATATCGCGCTCGTTGGCATAGGCCTTGAGGCGGCTCCACTGACGATCGAAGAAGTACTGCGTCATCTGGTGGTAGAGCATGCGCGCGGGATGGGCGGCGCAGACCTTGGCAGAAGCCTCACCGCGGGTGCGCAGCTCCGCGGGCCACTCCCAAAATGCCTTAAGGCCGCACTCCTCCTTGACGGTCATAAACTCGCAGTAGGGAATGAGCCAGTCCTTGTTGGCCTGGACAAAGTCGTCGAAGTCGGCCGGCTTGTCGGCGGCAAATCGCTGGGCTGCGCGGTCGAGGATCTGACGGCGGCCGCCAAAGATGGCGCCGTAGTCGACATTGCTGGGATCGGAGCCCAGGTACACGCCATCGATGTCACACTGCTCCAGATACCCTGCCTCGATAAGCTCGGCAAAGTCGATGAAGTTGGGGTTTCCCGCGCGGGCCGAGAACGACTGATACGGAGAGTCGCCATAGCTGGTCGTCGTAAGGGGCAGAATCTGCCAGTAATGTTGTTTGCACGTGGCGAGGAAATCGACGAAGTCGTAGGCATTCCAACCAAAGCCGCCGATTCCATAAGGGCCGGGCAGAGATGAGACGGGCATGAGGACGCCGCTTGCACGCTCCATGAATGCGCTCACCAACCTTTTTGTCGTGGGGCCGTCCTGCCGATGGAAGAACAGTCCGCCCCCGGTGTTCTGATTCGATACGCCTATTGTAAAACATGTTGTTTAAACATGTACATGCAAGATAAAAAAGTTGGAAGTATTTCGGTGAATGGTTACATGCCATGAAAAAGCCCCGACCTCACATTGGAGACCGGGGCAAGAGCGGTTTGTAAGTTTTTGTTACTCGGCGTCGGCGAAGCCGTTGGGGTTGTGGCTCTGCCAGTTCCAGCTGTCGCGGCACATGTCCGCGATGTCGTACTGGGCCTTCCAGCCCATCATGCGCTCGGCCTTGGAGGCATCGCACCAGTTGGCGGCGATGTCGCCGGCGCGGCGCTCGCGGATCACATAGGGCAGCTCTTTGCCGCAGGCCTTGGAGAAGGCGGCAACGACCTCGAGCACCGAGGTGCCGGTACCGGTGCCCAGGTTAAAGATCTCGACGCCGGTCTTGCCGTTCATCCAGTTGAGGGCGGCCACGTGACCAGAAGCCAGGTCGCAAACGTGGATGTAGTCGCGCACGCCGGTGCCGTCGGGGGTGGGGTAGTCGTTGCCAAAGACCTGAACGGCCTCGAGCTTGCCCACGGCGACCTGGGCGACGTAGGGCACCAGGTTGTTGGGGATGCCCTTGGGGTCCTCGCCGATCAGGCCCGACGGATGGGCGCCGATGGGGTTGAAGTAACGGAGCAGCACGACGTCCCACTCGGGATCGGCGGTATGGACGTCCATGAGGATCTGCTCGATCATCCACTTGGTCCAGCCATAGGGGTTGGTCGCGGGCTTCTTGGGGTCCTCCTCGGTGACGGGCGGGTTATCCGGATCGCCGTAGACGGTCGAGGAGCTCGAGAAGATGATGGACTTGCAGCCATGGTTGCGCATGACGTCGACAAGCACCAGGGTGTTCTCGATGTTGTTGTGGTAGTACTCGACGGGCTTGCTCACCGACTCGCCGACGGCCTTAAAGCCGGCAAAGTGGATGACGCGGTCGATCTGATGGGTATCGAAGATCTTGTTCATGGCCTCGCGGTCGAGCACGTTGGCCTCGTAGAAGGTGAGGTTCTTGGCGGCCTCTTCGCCCACGATGGTCTTGATGCGGTCGACAGCGACAGCGCTGGAGTTGGAGAGGTCATCGACGATGACGACCTGGTAGCCGCCCTCGAGCAGCTGAACGACGGTGTGCGAGCCGATAAAGCCGGCGCCACCGGTAACGAGGACGCAGGTGTCTTTGGGGTCGAGTGCTTTGGACATGTAGTCTCCTATCGAATCAGGAACACTTCTTGAGGGGAGTATAGCGCAGGTAGGGACGCTCAAAACGCGCAGGGCAGGAAAAGCAGAGGATTATGTTAACGTACTCATAATAGAGTTCGCACGCTGTACCATCTCTTTGACATATGCTTGTAAGCCGCTGACCGCCGACCATATGGTTTGCTGCCGTTCGTGGAAATCGTTGGGACGCGTCGGATGTGCGCTAATATGTATGCGTTGAGCGACATATAAATAAACATGTAACGGAGTAGATATGTCACCAAACAGCGATTCCATCCTTTCCCAGGAGCTTTCGCGCCGTACCGCCCTTAAGGCCCTGTTCGGCGCCGCTTCTGCGGCCGTTCTTTTTGGTCTGCCCACCCGCGCCCATGCGGCCGAGGCCACCAAGGAGACCACCGACAAACTCAATGCGGCCCAGGCCCAGCTCGATGAGGTCCAGGCCCAACTCGACAGCATCGCAAATGAATACGCTGCGCTGGCCAACAAGAATGCCCAGACCCTCAACGATATCGAGGGCGTGCAGGGCCAGATCGACGACACACAGACGCAGATTGACGAAAAGAAGGCCGAGCTCAAAAAGAAACGCGGCGATCTTTCCGATCGCGTTTCGGCCAGCTATAAGTCGGGCGGCACCAACGTTCTGTCGCTGCTGCTGGCCTCTGGTTCGTTTGAGGAGCTCGTTGCCAACGCGCACTACGTCGAGAAGATCAACAAGAGCGACCGCGATGCCATCGAGGATATCCAGACCATTCAAGAAGAGCTCGATGCGCAAAAGACCGAGCTCGAGTCGCAGAAGGCCGACCTGGAGAAGCTCAAGGACCAGCAGACTGCTCAGATGCAGGACATGCAGGCCAAGCAGCAAGAGGTCCAGACCGTACTGAGCGGTCTTTCCGACGACGTCAAGGAGCTCATGGCTCAGCGCGATTCCGAGATTCTCGCTGCCGCCCAGGCCGAGGAGGCTGCCAGGAAGGCTGCCGCTGCCGCCGCGGCCGCCGCGAACAAGAACAATTCCAGCTCGGGTGGTTCGAGCTCGGGCGGTGGATCGTATGCCCCCGGAACTCCGCAGCAAAATGCCGGCTCGGGCAAGCAGCAGGCCGTCGTCAACGCGTGCTACTCCACGCCTTCGCCTGGTCAGAACTGGTGCGCGGCGTGGGTGACCAACGTCTTCCGCAACGCCGGCGTGGGCTACTTTGGTGGCAACGCGTGCGATATGTTTAACGCCTGGTGCTACAGCTCCGATCGCTCGGCACTGCAGGTGGGCATGATCGTCGCCGACTCGTCGCACAGTGGTACCGGCACGCCGGGTCTGCTGTATGGCCACGTGGGTATCTACATTGGCGGCGGCATCGTTATGAGTAACGAGGGCCCCATTACGTCGAGGTCGCTTGATTCGTTTATTAGCTTCTATGGTACGGGCTCTGGCGTGCGCTGGGGCTGGCTTGGCGGTGTGGTGCTGTCGTAGCTGTAGGTTGGGCTGCGTGCCCGTCCGCAATATATTTGATTGCCTGCTCGGGCAGTCCTGCGCAAGACGAAGGCCACATTAAGTGGCCTTCTTTGCGTGCGGAACTCGCGATCAATCAAATATATTGCGGGCGCGGGGCCCACTCGGGTCCAGAACGCCACAAACCAGGGCGGTGTCTGAATTAAAGAAAGCGAAGGCCCCTTTCGGGGCCTTCTTTGTTAAAGGAATTCGCCTACTCGGTGGACTTCGGG
>CAKUCJ010000182.1 GCA_934643435.1 uncultured Collinsella sp. | reverse complement strand
GTCTTAACCTTCTTGCCCTGGTTGGACATGGTAACCTCCGTAATAAGGGCGGCGCACAAAGCGGGCCGCCATGAACATATGGCGCTAACTATACCCTAGTCATACAATTTGAAGACAGTTTGCAAAGAAACGCTGCAACCGGAGGAACCATGGCATATCCCGTATTTGACCTGCACTGCGACACCGCCGACCGCATCGGCTGGGCCACGCTCGACCTTGACCTGCGCTTTACCGCGGGCACCGACGGCTATTTCCCCGGCGACGAGACACATCCGCAGGATTTCGACCTTATCGAGGGCAACGCCTGCGCCATCTCGCTCACAAAGATCGGCAAGACCCCGTGGGCGCAGTGCTTCGCCACGTTTGTCCCCGACGAGATTCCCGCCGCCCACGCCGCGCGCTTCCAGGCGCAGATCATGGCGCATATGAGCGGCCAGGCCATGCTCAACCACGACCGTATGGTCAACGTGCGCAGTGCCGCAGACATTCGCCCCGCACTTAAGGACGGCAAGGTCGCCTGCATCCACGCCATCGAAAACGCCACGTTCTTTGCCGAGGACCCCGCGCTGATCGAGGTGCTTAAGAGCCTGGGCGTGCTCATGTCGTCGCTCAGCTGGAACGCCCAGGGACCGCTCGCGAGCGGACACGATACCCATGCCGGACTCACCGCCGCCGGTATCGAGGCACTCACGCAGATGGAGCACGCCGGCATGGTGCTCGACGTCTCCCACCTCAACGACGAGTGCTTTGACGAGGTCGTCGCCCATGCCACGCGCCCCTTCGTCGCCAGCCACTCCAACTCCCGCACCGTCTGCGGCGTCAAGCGCAACCTCACCGACGACCAGTTCCGCACCATTCGCGACATGGGCGGCATCGTCGGTCTCAACTACTGCAGCGAGTTCCTCTCCAACGAAGCAACCGACGAGACCGCTGCAGACGTCACCTTCGACCAGTTGGCGGCACACATCGAGCACTGGCTCGACTTGGGTGGCGAGGATGCTATTGCGCTCGGCGGCGACTGGGACGGCGCCGCGGTGCCCGCTTTCCTCTCTGATGCCAGCAAGATGCCCGAGTTCCAGAACATGCTTTCCAAGCACTTTGGCAAGACCGTGATGCAGAAGCTCTGCAGCGACAACGCCCTCGCTTTCTTCGAGCGTTATTAATTTCGCACCCCTTGGACGGGCTGGCATACCGAGCGGTTGGCATGCCAGCCCGTCCCCAATTTAAAGGAACATTTTTGACGCAGCAGTTTACGATTTCCGTACCCCGACCAGATGGAGCGCCCATCCCCGTCGTCGTTACCAAAAAGCGCGTCAAGAACTTCAACCTACGCGTCACATCGAGCGGCGAGGTCCACGCCAGCGCACCGCTCTTCGCCAGCCGCGAGCGCATCGAGGCGTTCGTGAAACGCAACAGTGCATGGATTGTCAGCCGGCTCGCTCAGCGCGAGCAACATCGGGGGACGGTGAGAGAGCCGCTCAGCCCCTCGTCCATTATCGCGCTTTGGGGCAGGCCCGCTACCGTACAGGATGCACTCGACCGCAACTTTGAATCGCCTGCACCACGACCCAAACAAGCCACCTTCGCAAGTTTTATGGGCACTGACAAGTCGGACAAACGTCCACAGGCCAAGCAGCACACAATCCTCGACGGCCTAACGCCCGAAGAACTTCAGGCCCGCATCGACCAACTCTATACGTCCGAGGTCACCGCGGCACTCCACGACATCGTACACGCCTATGAAATCGCAATGGGCGTTACCGTAGCCCGCGTCTCCGTGCGCAGCATGAAGACACGTTGGGGCTCATGCACGCCCAAAACCGGAGCCATTCGCATCGCACGCGAACTTGCCGCCTATCCCATCGAGTGCCTCGACATGGTTGTCGCCCACGAGCTCGTCCACCTACTCGAGCCGAGTCACAACCAGCGCTTTCACGCCCTGCTCGACACCTATTGCCCCAACAACAGAGCACTGTCGCAGCGACTCAAAAAACCGCCCGCCGAAGAGTTCTAGCGTCGACTAGCGCACACGCTCAATCTCGACGCCACAGCTTGCCAGGGGCAGGCCGACAGGGGCCCACGGCTTATCGAGCTTAATACGAACACCGAGCAGCGAGGGGTAACGGCGCAGTAGCATCTGGGCTGTCCCCTCGGCTGCCGCCTCGATGAGCTTAAACGTATGCTCGCGCAGATAGCCATCGACATCATGGCACACCGAGCCGTAATCAATCGAGGCGTCCAGATCATCGCGCTCCCCCGCTGCCCGCAGGTCGGCATAAAGCACCAAGGACACAATGAACTTCTGACCCAGCGCGTTTTCCTCGGGATACACGCCGTGATTAGCAAAGACCTCAAGGCCGTCGATAGTAATGCGGTCGGCATGGCGCAGATCGTCATAGCTCACGTGGGGAACCGCCGTCGCGGTGGAGATATCGCCCCTGCCACGGCGGGCCAGTTCGGCCCCTTCGACCTTGGTTGCGTTCTCGGGTAGCTTTTTATTAGTCATCGCGATCGTCTCCTTCGTTTAGGACCCCGACCGCGCATACCGACTACACGCGAATCGACAGGTTCTTTTTATCATCGCTCCAGTTGCAAGCATTGCGCGCAGGGCATGCAAAGCAGGCACGCGAGGCCTTGTCAGCTGCATAGAGCAGACGCTCGAGCGGCTGACTGTTCACACGCAGCTTTCGATGGCCCAAGATAGCTGTCTTAATGGCCGCAGCGTCGGCCGGCGCAAACGCCACATCGTCGGGCATACCGGCGAGGATCGCATCGGCAACGCGCTCGCTTGCAACATCATGGGATATACCCGATTCGTACTGTTCATCTTTGCCGATATCGTGAAGAAGTGCCGTGGCATAGACGACCTCGCGGTCAAATCCGAGTTGCTCCTCGAGATTCTTGATCCACATAATGCGAGCGACATCGAGCAGATGATCAATACCGTGGCAACAAAAGATGCGCCCGGATTCCAGCTGAGCAATGTTGCCCAGATGGCGCCGGTACAGCCCGTTGGCACAGATGTAATCGATGCGAGGCATGGCGCCAAAAGGAGCCAAGCCCGAGGCCATAAAGCCACGACGTGGCGTTCCCTCGTCAGTATTCGATGCAAAGTCGTTAACGACTCTCATGTTAGCGTCCCAGCATCCTAAAGAATCGCTCCTCGAGCGCAGGATCGGACTCAAAGACGCCGCGACGGGCAAGTGTCACGGTCTTGGTGCCGGGCTTTTGCACACCGCGCATGGTCATACACATGTGTTCGGCCTCCATCAACACAATCGCCCCTTGGGGAGCGAGATAATCCATGAGAGCGTCGGCAACCTGCGCGCACAGCTGCTCCTGAAGCTGCAGGCGGCGGGCGTAAACCTCCACCGTACGGGCAAGTTTAGAGAGTCCGGCCACGCGACCATTGGGGATATAGCCAATCGCTGCCTTGCCATAAAACGGCAGCAGGTGATGTTCGCATAGCGAGTAAAACGTAATGTCGCGCTCGATGACCAAATCGTTCGAAGCGACGGCAAAGGTTTTGGACAGGTGCTCCTCGGCGCTCTGATCCATACCGCCGGCAATCTCGCCATACATGCGGGCAACGCGTGCCGGCGTCTCCAGCAGGCCCTCACGAGTTGGGTCCTCGCCTATGCCCTCAAGCAACAGCTTAATGGCGGCCTCGACTTTTTC
>CAKUCJ010000181.1 GCA_934643435.1 uncultured Collinsella sp. | reverse complement strand
GGTCGCGCCTGGCGCTCCACTGTGCTAAAGTATCCCGAACGTTCAAACGACTACGAGGGGGACCTAGAAGATGGCACGTGTGCACAACTTCTCAGCAGGCCCGGCCGCACTGCCCACCAGCGTGCTCGCCGAGATCGCCGACGAGATGATGGACTACCGCGGTTGCGGCATGTCCGTGCTCGAGATGAGTCATCGATCTAGTATGTACCAGCAGATCATCGACGACGCCGAGGCAACCCTGCGCCGCCTGCTGAGCATCCCCGACAACTACCGCGTCCTGTTTTTGCAGGGCGGCGCCACGCTGCAGTTCGCGGGCATCCCGATGAACCTCATGCGCCGCGGCCGCGCCGGCTACGTCGTGACCGGCAACTTTGCCAACAAGGCATACAAGGAGGCCGCCAAGTACGGCGAGGCCGTGCTGCTCGCGAGCTCCGAGGACACCAACTTCGACCGCATTCCCAACATGGCCGACATCAACGCGCGCATTGCCGCAGAGGCCGCGGGCGACGGGCTCGACTACGTCTACATCTGCCAGAACAACACCATCTTTGGCACCATGTTCCACGAGCTGCCCAATTGCGGCGACGTGCCACTGGTCGCCGATGTCTCGAGCTGCTTCTTGTCGCAGCCGCTCGACGTCGAGCGCTACGGGCTCATCTATGCCGGCGCTCAGAAAAACGCCGGCGCCGCGGGCGTCACCGTGGTCATCGTGCGCGACGACCTTATCGCCGACGGCCCCGCCTTTGCGCAGACGCCGCAGTACATGGATCTTAAGACCCAGGCCGCCAAGGGTTCCATGCTCAACACGCCCAACACCTTTGGCATCTACGTGTGCGGCAAGGTGTTCCGCTGGGTTGAGCAGACCGGCGGACTTGCGGCCATGGCCGAGCGCAACTGGGCCAAGGCCAACCTGCTCTACGACCTGCTCGAGAACAGCAAACTGTTCCATGGCACCACGCAGGCCGACAGCCGCTCCATCGCCAACGTCACGTTCCGCACCGGCGACGCCGAGCTCGACGCCGCCTTTGTTGCGGGCGCGGCCGAGCACCAGATCCAAAACGTCAAGGGCCATCGCCTCGTCGGCGGCATGCGCGCCAGCGTATACAACGCCGTAACCATGGAGGACGTACAGGCGCTGGCCACGTACATGAAGGACTTCGAAGCGCAGCATAGTTTGAGTCCGCGATCTAACTAGCCCGCAACACGCGGGCCGACCAGCCACCTCAAACCACCCTGTTTACATCAAAACCTGCTAAGGAGTTTTTCCATGCGCAAGATTAAGACCATCGACGACATCACCAAAGACGGCAAAGTCGAGTTTGGCGAGGGCTACGAGTTCGTGAGCACCGCCGAGGAGGCCGACGCCATCCTGATGCGCTCGACCGACCTGCACGGCTACGAGCTGCCCGAGGGCATCCGCGCCATCGCCCGCTGTGGCGCCGGCGTCAACAACATTCCCGTCGAGGAATACGCCAAGAAGGGCGTCGTCGTCTTTAACTCCCCCGGTGCCAACAGCAACGCCGTCAAGGAGCTCGTCCTGGGCATGCTGGTGCTTTCGAGCCGCGGCGTGGTACAGTCGATGAACTGGGTCCGCAACAACGCCGACGACCCCGAGATTCAGGTCGACGCCGAGAAGGCCAAGAAGGCCTTTGTGGGCCGCGAGCTCAAGGGCAAGCGCATCGGCGTCATCGGCCTGGGCAACGTGGGCTCCAAGGTCGCCAACGCCTGCGTCGATCTGGGCATGGACGTCTACGGCTACGACCCGTTTATTTCCATCGAGCATGCGTGGGTGCTGAGCCGCGAGGTGCAGCGCGTGGGCACGCTCGAGGACCTGTGCCGCGGCTGTGACTACCTCACCGTGCACGTACCCAGCAAGGCCGACACCATCGGCATGATCAGCACCGAGCAGATCGACCTGCTGGCCCCCAACGCCGTGCTGATCAACTACGCGCGCGAGACCATCATCGACGAGGATGCCGTCGACGCTGCCCTGCGCGAGGGCAAGCTGAGCTGGTTTAGCTGCGACTTTGCCACGCCCAAGACCGTCAAGATGCCCAACACGTTTATCACCACGCACTCAGGCGCCGGCACCGGCGAGGCCGAGGCCAACTGCGCCGATATGGCCATCAGCGAGCTCAAGGATTACCTGGAGAACGGCAACATCGCGCACAGCGTCAACTACCCCGCCTGCAGCATGGGCAAGGCGCGCGCCGCAAGCCGCATCGCCTGCCTGCACGCCAACGTGCCCAACATGATCGGCCAGATCACAGCAATCCTTGCCAAGGACAATGCCAACGTGCAGCGCATGACCAACGAGTCCGCCGGCGAGAACGCCTACACCATGTTCGACACCGACGAGCACCTGGACAGCAGCACCATCGAGGCGCTCAAGCAGATTCCGTCGATGTATCGCGTGCGCGTGATCAAATAGGGCCGGCACCAAACCCGCCAGTCGGGCTATAAAGCCCATTCGGCCCCCGTTTTCACGAAACGGGGGCCGATTTCGTTGCTTACGGGCGGCTTTAAAATGCTACCCAAGACAGGTTTTTTCGGATAATCGACAGTGGAACCCAAGTCGCTAAGCACACCCGCATTGATAAACAGTTTCATCAGGGATTTTAGTAGGTAAAAATCGATCTCTATATGCCACCTTCAAGTTGACTGTCGATTTCCCGAAACAACTTGTCCTGAGTAGCACTTTTCTATGCCCCTCCAAGGCGAAACTGAGGCTTTTTTGCGACCAAACTCAAGTTCGCGCGACCGTTTTCCGCCCGCACGACTACATACTCGCCCAATCGATGAAAATCTCCTCGCGAAGCTGTCGTTCGAGCCCCTGCTGCCGCGGCGTCTTATCTTTCAACGGCGCATCGAGATAGGACATGATGAGTTCCATCACCACGCGGAAGGCATCGGAGTCGACCAGCTGACCATAGGTCATCAAAACGACAGGGTAACCCATCGCTTGCAGGGCCGTCGTTCGATCGGAGTCCGAGATCTTGGATTCTATTGATCCGTGAATCGCTTTACCTTGACATTCAACCAAGCACTCTCGGCTGCCATCGGTATTTGACAGCAAGATATCGGCATAGCGCCTATCAAGCCCCGAAATCAGGCGGGCGCTGCGCGTCATACGAATCTCAACGTTATTGGTAAGGCGCAGGCCTTCGCCGCCGCGCAACCTCGAAAGGCCAAACAGCATTGAAGCTTGAACCTCGAGCGGCGATGCCGTCATCCCTGTAATGCATTTCGCGGCACGTGTGAACGATTTAGCACCGCGGAGCCCCCGGATCTTATCGACGTACTCTGCAAGTTCTGAGAGCTCGATCAAGGGAGGTCGTTTCCATAAGTCCGTTGGACTCCCCGAGACATCCTTTACGTTTTCCCAGCCCAGCCGTGCGTCACCCCACCGGCCCCCATATGCCTGCTCAAGTGCCGACTTTACCTGAGGCGCAATCTTGCACACGGCAAAGGTGCCGCACATCTCATACATGCACATGATCAGACGCTCGTTTGAGACCGAGGAAGCCAGGGTCAACAGGGTAAAGAGTGGGGACGCGACATCGAGGCCAAACTCTGTCTGCCGCACGGAATCAAACGGCCTCTCCCCGTTCCAAACATGCCTGACAATGCGATCGCCCTTACGCCCGCAGCCGCCCTGCGCCAAAACGTGTAACGGGGTGCCCA
>CAKUCJ010000180.1 GCA_934643435.1 uncultured Collinsella sp. | reverse complement strand
GCTTGAACGGGTTCGCCTGGGCGGCGGCGCACACGAGGGCGGGTCGATGGTCGACCGCGCCCTTTCTTGCGTTTCGGCTCCGGTGCGCCTGGTGGGGATGTTTGCCTGCGTTCTGTGCGTGTGCCTGACACAAAGCCCGCTGTATCTCATGTTGATGGCGGCTATCGCGCTGGTGCTCGTTGCCGTGCGCCCCGTGCGCGGGCTGCGGGCGACCTTTGTGCCGGCGCTTGGCGCCGCGGGGCTTGCGGTGGTTCTGGCGCTGCCGGCCTTGCTGTTAGGTGCATCGGCTGCGGGCGCCATGCTCAAGATTGCGCTCAAGACCTTCATTAATGTGTCGCTGGTGCTGGGCGTTTCGTGGACGCTTACCTGGAGTCGCATGTCGGCGGCGCTCAAGATGCTGCATCTGCCCGACGAGGTTATCTTTACGTTTGATATGGCGCTCAAGCATATCGAGGTGCTGGGGCGCACGGCGCACGATCTGACCGAATCGGTCATGCTGCGCAGCGTTGGTCGCGCGCCTGCGGGGTTTTCGCGTACCGATTCGGTCGCGGGTATCATGGGCATGACCTTTATCAAGGCGATGGAATGCAGCCGCGCGATGGACGAGGCCATGCTATGCCGCGGCTTTGCCGGCGTGTATCCAGCGCCCACGCGCGCTTGGTTTGGCTGGCGCGACGCGGCCTATGCGGCCGTTGTGGTGCTGCTGGCGGCGCTGTGCGCCGTGCTGTAGTGCGAGCGGTCCTACTATCGGTGTGAATAGGGAAGGCGACGTTTTGACGATCGATATGAATAGCGCGACAGGCGCGAGCGGTGCAGACGGCGCCGAGGTCGCGCCGCTCATCGAGCTGCGTGACGTAGTGTTCTCCTATGCGGGCCATACGGTAGTCGACGGCGTGTCGCTGCAGGTCGATCGCGGTGAGCTCGTTGCGCTGCTCGGCCCCAACGGCTGCGGCAAGACGACGATCATGCGCCTTATCAATGGCCTTGAGCTCGCGGACGCCGGCATGTACCTGTTTGACGGGCACGTGGTCGATGCGGCGTTTCTAAAGGATTCCGTTGCCGCTCAGCGCTTTCACCAGCGCGTGGGCTTTGTGTTCCAAAACGCCGATGCCCAGCTGTTCTGCGCCACGGTTGGCGAGGAGGTTGCCTTTGGCCCCGCCCAGATGGGGCTGCCGGCAGACGAGCTCGAACGCCGCGTACGCGATGCCATGGAACTGTTTCAGGTTGCCGATCTGGTCGACGCCTCTCCCTACCAGCTCTCGGGCGGGCAAAAGAAGCGCGTGGCGCTGGCGGCCGTGGTGTCGATGAACCCGGATATCTTGGTCCTCGACGAGCCCACCAACGGGCTCGACGAAGATTCATGCGACATCGTTGTCAACTTCTTGCTGGCCTATGTTGCGGCGGGCAAGACGGTCTTGATGAGCACGCACCACCAGGATTTGGTGCGACGCCTGGGCGCCCGTGCGATCTATATCGATCGATATCACCACGTGGTCGAGGCGCCCACACCGTCGTATGGAACCGAGGTCGGTGTCGCCGAATAGTTGCTGCGTAGAGCATGCGTGGGCGCCCGCGCGGCTTTGCCGTGATGGTATAGTTATCCAGGTCTTTATGGGGGTGGCTATGCCAAGCTGGAACATTCATATCGCTCAAACGGAACGACTTCTGGAGCGCACCGGTGCGCTTGCCGATAGCGTGCGCGACCGCAATGCCTTTTTGTTTGGCTGCGTGGTTCCGGATATCTTTGTGGGCTATATGGTTCCCGGTATTGCCGATCCCATCCCGTACCGCATCACACACTTTGCCAAGCCCGAGCCCATCCCGAAACCACGCGAGCATGAGTTTTGGGATACCTATGTGGCACCGCTTCTTAAAAGTTCGCCTGCCGGCGCTCCGGCTGCGGCGACCTCGATTATCGAGGAGCGCGAGCGACTGAACCGCGTGCACTATCCTCAGCGCTATAAGGATGCTGAGTCGGTTGCCGGGCCGGATGCCGGCGAGTTTTCGCTGGCATCCGAGGACGTGGCAAAGTCGTTGCTCGATTTAACACTGGGCGTCTGGTCGCATTTGGTGGCCGATACCGTGTGGAACACGCGCGTGAACCAGTATCTGGAAGCGCACGGCGGCAAGCCGAGCGAGGAGTTCCGCATCAAAAAGCAGGGCGACTTTGACTGGTTTGGCAAGACGCTCGGTATCGTCTCTATCCCGCGCGCGACTGATCGTTTGTATGCCGCGGCGGCCCAGTTTGGCCAGTATCCGATCCCGCAGGAGTACGTGCTCAAGACCATTGGCGTCATGCACGAGATCGTGCGCGAAAATCCCGGCGAGCCGGACCATCCGCCGTATCGTCTGCTGACCGAGGAATTTTTTGACGCAACGTTTGCCGAGGTCGTCGAACTGACCGAGGCCGGCTTCGCCGAGCGCGTGGCCGCTCCCGGCACACCCGCGGTACCCCTGATCGCCAGCTGCTAACTGATCGGCTTGACGGCGAACAGCTCATCCCAATTGACTAACAGCTCCCGTCGAAGGGCATCTTCGGCGGTGCGTTCCTGTTTGGTCTTTGGGGCGTAGGGGAGTCCCGCCTTTTTATGGATGAGCTCGGCGAGGTTGTTAAAGCTCTTTGTGTCTTTGATCTGCTCATAGGTTATTTGGATGACGTCGTAGCCCATGCTCGTGAGCGCGGTGGTGCGCTCGGCATCGGAGAGGCTTGCGGCCTCGCTGTCATGAGCAGAGCGGCCTTGGCATTCCAGGATGACGCCTGTGCTATCGGTGTTGCTTTCGATAAGGATATCGGCGTAGCAGCAGGTTTTGTCATACAGCGAACGCGCGGCCTCGCTGAGTGGGATGCGGACGTTATTGCTAATGCTAATGCCTAAGCCGCCTTCATCGCGGGGAAGTGAGACGAGCATGGAGGTTTGCACCTCGAAGGGCGAGGCGGTCTGTCCCGTCATGTGCTCGGATGCCCAGCGAAGCTGCTTGACGCCGCGCAGGCCTGCGGCCTGCTTGGCGAACGCGGCGATATCCGTCGCGGTAAGGAGCGGCGTGCGTTTCCATAGGTTCGTGTCTTTGCCGTTGGCGTCGCTAACTCGTTCCCAACCGCAGTTGGGCGGAATGAGCTTAAGCGAGATGGCTTCATCGAGTTGTTGCTGCGTTCGCTCGCAGGGCTTAAACACTGCAAAGGAGCCGCACATCTCGTAACAGGCCATGAGTAGTTGGTTACGTGAGACCTGCGTGGCAAGATTGAGCAGCGTGAACTCTGGCGACGCGACATCAAACCCATGCTCAGTCTGCCTAAACGACCCAGGAGGCAGCTCTTGGGTCAGGAGGTGCGATTTAAACAGGCTTCGCGATCCGGCTTGTGCCCGAGTGAATACGAGCCTGTGAAGTGGTGCGTGAAGCAGGTCTTTTACAACCGCATACTTCCGGAAACGCGGCTGATTTGGACCTTGCTAAAACGCTTTAGCGGTCTCGGTTGGGGTGTGGGTTCGCCACTGGGCGGACACCATTGATGCTCGGAACGCTCGTTTCGGGCCTTGAAGGGCGATTTTCGCGTCCTTTGGTAAAAAGTTGGTGCAAGTCGCGCTGCGTTCCGGCATCGGCATACAGAAAAAGGGCCCGGAAGGCGAAGCCTTCCGGGCCCTTTGCAATGCAAATCTGCTTGCAAGTGCGATTTAGCGCACCTGAGCGACGTAAGCGACGTTGGTCGAGGAGACCTTGTCCTCGAGCTGGA
>CAKUCJ010000179.1 GCA_934643435.1 uncultured Collinsella sp. | reverse complement strand
GTCGAGGGCAACGACATTTTCAAGCTTTCCAAGAAGATCATCGGCGATGCCGGTTATGGCGATTGCTACAACCATGGCCTGGGTCACGGCGTTGGTATCGACATCCACGAGCTGCCCAACTTCAACCGCAGCAAGAACATCATCGAGGTCGGCTCGGTTGTCACCATGGAGCCCGGCGTCTACCTGCCCGGTGTGGGCGGCGTGCGCCTGGAGGACTACGGCGTCGTCACCGAGAACGGCTACGAGCCCTTCACCAAGACCCCGCATGACCTTCACGTCATTGATTGCTAGGTTACTTCGGTAGATAGTTTGGGGCGGGGCGTCCGGAATGAATCGGGCGTCCCGCGTTCTCTTTTTATGCGCTCGCTGCAGGCGCCGTCTGCAAGTGTATAATTTCGGTCGTATGTAATTTGGACGCTTGTGCGTTCTGCCCATAACAAGAAAGGTCGCTATGCCTACCATTTCTACCGCCGACTTCAAGAACGGCCTCGGTCTCCGTATTAAGGACAAGGTCTACACCATCGTCGAGTTCCAGCATGTCAAGCCGGGCAAGGGTGGCGCGTTCGTGCGCTACAAGACCCGCGACATCAAGAGCGGCCGCGTCGTCGAGAACACCTGCAACGCCGGCACCAAGTTCGAGAGCGTCATGCTCACCACCCGTGAGTTCCAGTACCTCTACAACGACGGCTCCGACTACATCTTCATGGACAACGAGTCCTACGAGCAGGTTCCCGTTCCCGAGGACATGGTGGGCGAGAACTCCAAGTGGCTGCGTGAGAACGACACCTGCCAGCTGCTCTTCGCCGACGACGAGCTCATGGGCGTGACCCCGCCGATGTTCATCGAGACCACCATCGTCCAGACCGACCCGGGCTTTAAGGGCGACACCGTCCAGGGTTCCACTAAGCCGGCCACCATCGACACCGGCGCTGTCATCCAGGTCCCCATGTACCTCAACGAGGGCGAGGTCATCAAGGTTGACACCCGCGACGGCAAGTTCGTCTCCCGCGTCTAGCAACCATCTCTTCTAGGAGGACTCATGCCCCAGGAAATCAAGATTGACGGCATCGGCATTTCGCCCGATGTTCTGACCGCCATCGTCTCGCGCGCCGTGTCGGATGTCGAGGGCATCGCCTCCGTTGGCGTCAAGGACCTTGCCACCAACCTTGTCTCCATGATGCTCTCGTCCAAGGCCCCGGCTTCCGAGCCGGCGGTCGAGGCCGAGGTCATCGGCGACAAGCTCGCGCTCACTGTGCGCGTCGTGGTGTTCTTTGGCTATCCGTTCAAGAAACTCGCCGAGGCCGTTCGCGCTGCCGTGGTCGCCGCCATCGATGCCCAGGTGGGCGTCGAGGTCGAGCGCGTTGACGTTTGCATCGACGGCCTCGTTTTCCCCAAGGAGTAACCTTTGAGCCTTAAGGTTTATCGCGGGCGCACGCTTGCCCGCAGTCAGGCGCTGCAGCTGCTGTTTCAGGCCGAGGCCACGGACAGTCCGCTCGAGCGCGTCCTCGAGGGCGATTTCCTGATCTCGAAGGGTCCCCTCGACCCCTATGCGCTGGAGCTTTGCCGCGGTGCCTACGAGCATATCGATCGTATCGACTGTGCCCTGCGCGCCGTCGCCAAGAATTGGGATCTTATGCGCATGCCCGGCGCCGACCGCAACCTGCTGCGTATCGCCGTCTACGAGATGCGCTTCCTTACCGACGAGGAGGTCTCTGACGCCATCGTGATTAACGAGGCCGTCGAGATCGCCAAGGCTTACGGCACCGACCAGTCCGCATCGTTTGTCAACGGCGTGCTGGGCAAGATCGCCCGCAGCGAGGAACTGCCGGGCGAGGACCTGTACCAGGAGCTGTTGGCCGAGGATCGCGCTCGCGAGGAGGCCCAGGCTGCCGAGGCTGCCGCCAAGGTCGCTGCTGCGCAGGCCGCTGCCGGCGTGCTTGACGAGGATGCGGACGCAGCTGAGTCTGTCGAGGCCGACACCGACTCCGCCGAGGAGTAGCCATGCCAGAGGGTTCCGTCCGCAACTTCGACGAGATTTCGGACCGTCTGGACCAGATTATCGCTACCGTTCGCTCCAAGGATACGTCCCTGGAGCGTTCGCTCGATTTGTTTGACGAGGCGATTGAGCTGGGCTCCCGCGCGGTCGATATGGTCGACAAGTTTGAGCTGACGCCGCGTGAGGCCGATAAGCTCGAGCAGGAATATGATGAGGATGCGGCAAACGAATCCCAGGATCGTCAGGCTGCATCTCCGGATACGAATGGTTGATGGCATTCATGAAACGTGTGCGTCTTGATGACGAACTGATTTCACAGGGCATCTGCGCCGATCGCGCGGATGCCCTTCGCACTCTTATGGCCGGCTTGGTCTCGAGCGGTGGTGAGCGCTTGACCTCTCCGGGACTCAAGGTGACGCCGGGTCTGCCGCTGCATGTTAAGGGGCGCATCCCCTACGTTGGGCGCGGCGGCCTCAAACTCGAGGGCGCGCTCGATGCGTTCGACATCGACCCCACGGGCCTTGCCTGTCTGGATGTGGGGTGCTCTACCGGCGGCTTTACCGATTGTCTGCTCAAGCGCGGCGCCGCTACGGTCGTATCGGTCGACGTGGGCCGTGCTCAGTTCGATTGGTCGCTGCGTCAGGACGATCGTGTAACGCTGCATGAGCGAACCAACGTGACACAGCTGCCCGAGCTGGGTTATGCCAGCGCCATCGACCTGGCCGTGTGCGATGTGTCCTTTACCAGTATCGCGAATATTATCGACGCCGTGATGGCGTGCCTGACGCCTGCCGGCTCGTTTTGCACGCTCGTGAAGCCCCAGTTTGAAGCTCCGGCGGCACTGGTGGGCGAGGGCGGCATTGTGACGGACCCCACAGTGCGTGTTGATACGCTCGTGGCGGCGATTGAGCTCTTTGCCGACAAGGGTCTGTTCCCGGTCGATGTGTGCGTGTCGCCCATCCATGGCGCCAAGGGCAACGTGGAGTTTTTCCTGTACGGCACGAGGTTTGCTGCGGGCGAGCGCTCCGATGACGAGCTGCAATACCAGGTATCGGTTTTGAGCGAGAAAGCTGCAACGCTATGAAGGTCTTTCTGGTTCCCAATTATTACAAGCAAGAGGCGGTCGAGAGCGGCCTGATGCTCGAGCTTTGGCTGACGCGCCAGGGTTACGAGGTCGCATGGGCGGCCGACCAGCGCTCCAAGATCCAGAGCACGCCCGATGTGGACAATGCCGACCTGGTCATCACGCTCGGAGGCGATGGCACGCTGCTGCGCGCCGCTCGTATCCTCAACTACCGCGAGATTCCCATTCTGGGACTTTCCTATGGTCACCTGGGCTTTTTGACGGCGGCCAGTCCCGAGGAGCGCGATATTTTGCAGGTCGTGAGCGATGCCCTGTCCGGCGAGCTCCATGTGAGTCGCCGCGCCACGATCGCTGCGGATATCGTGTCCGTACGCGACGACGGGACCAAGGACGTGGTACGCGCCTTTGCCCTCAACGACATGGCGCTTACGCGCGGGCCGCTGTCCGATATGGTCGAGTTCGACATTACCGTTTCGGGCCATCATATCGATCGCCTGCGCGGCGACGGCGTGGTCGTGTCCACGGCGACCGGCTCTACGGGCTATGCGCTCAGTGCCGGCGGCCCTATCGTGAGTCCCGATTACGCGGGCATGGTTTGCGTTCCCATCGCGCCGCACACCATTCAGGCTCGTGCGTTCTTGACCTCGCCGAGCGATGTCGTCGAGATC